>JAJXPD010000169.1:357-1585 GCA_021641325.1 Opitutales bacterium | reverse complement strand
CCCTGCGCCGCTACTGCTCGAAAATCGTGAACTTCGCGCGGGACAAAATGACGAACATCAGAATGAAAGACCAAGGCTGCATGCTCCGCGCGTACAGACGCAACGTGGTCGAGGCGATTCTCAAAACAAACGAACGCTCGCTGTTCATTCCCGCGCTCGCGTACACGTTCTCTTCGAAGCCCGCGGAAATAGAGGTCGAGCACGCCGCGCGCGAGGCGGGAGAATCAAAATACAGCATGTACAAGCTCATCAGGCTGAATTTCGACCTCATCACGGGCTTCACAATCATGCCCCTGCAACTGTTCACGATTTTCGGATTTTTGTCGAGCATAGGCTCGCTCGGTCTTGTCGTGATTCTCCTCTTCCGCAGAATTTTCCTCTTCTCCGAGGGCGAGGCGGAGGGCGTTTTCACCCTATTTGCAATCCTCTTCTTCCTCATCAGCGTGACGATTGTCGGCATCGGGCTTATCGGCGAATACATCGGGCGAATCTACCAGATTGTGCAGTCGCGCCCGAAGTACGTCATCAAGGAAACAATCGGGTTCGGCGATGGAAAATAAGGACAAGAAAATCCTGTTTTTCGGGTTCAGCGACGTCGGCTACCGCTGCCTGAAATACATGCTCGACGAGGGCTACAACGTAATCGGCGTCTTCACCCACGACACCGACCCGCACGAAGCGCACTGGTTCAAAACGCCGGAATCGCTCGCAAAGGAAAACTTTATCCCCGTCTTCAAGCCCGAAACGCTCAAAACGGAAAAGTGGTACCGCAAAGTCAAATACATGCTGCCCGATTTGATTTTGTCGCTCTACTACCGCAATATTATCCCCGAAGAAATTTTCTCGCAGGCAAAGCTTGGCGCGTACAACATGCACGGCTCCTACCTGCCCGCCTACCGCGGCCGCGCCCCGCTTAACTGGGCGATTATAAACGGCGAATCCTACGGCGGCGTCTCCCTCCACGTGCTCGAAAAAAAGTTCGACACGGGCGCAGTCGTGGACCAAGAAAAAGTCGATTTCGGCGAAAACGAATATGTCGGCGACATTCAGCCGCGCATTTCCGACGCCGCCCTACGCGTCTTCACCCGCTCGCTCGAATCGCTACTCGACGGCAACCCGAAAACCGTCCCGCAAGACTTGTCGAAAGCCTCGTATTTCGGCAAACGCACCCCCGAAGACGGACGCATCGACTTCTCGAAAACCGCCCGCGAAGTCTTCAACCTAATCC
>JAJXPD010000169.1:0-347 GCA_021641325.1 Opitutales bacterium | reverse complement strand
CGACGGACAGAAGACCGTCATTTGGCGAGCGAAAATCGGCGAACCTGCAAACGGAATCCCTGCGGGAACTGTCGCCTCGCGCAATCCACTTAAAATCGCCTGCGCCGACAATTTCATCGAGGCGGAGGAAACGAAAGCCTCGGAAAGCTAAAAAACATACAATTTGATAAAAAAGGCGCGAAAATCATTTTCGCGCCTTTTTCTATTTTGCGCGGATTGGCTTCGAAAATAGCCGAGTGATTATGCGCGGAAATCCAATAATTCGCTTGAAAATTCGGCGCGACTATTTTTACATTATATAATCAAAATACAACAAATGCGCATTCGTAAAATCGAATGCCTAAGAT
>JAJXPD010000168.1:2698-4547 GCA_021641325.1 Opitutales bacterium | reverse complement strand
ATCTATACATACAAACATATACAGGAGTATTTGTCTAACAAATTTTTGACACCTACCGAGTGTGTATGTCCAATTACATTTACACACGCGGGTATACTGTGGCGGAGCTTGAGGCTTTGCTTGTTCGGGTAAAAGCCGAAAGGGAAAAATATCTTCAATCGGCTTCAGATAGCGGAAGCTCGTATTCGCGTATTGCGCTTTCGGAAATCGAGAAAAAGTTCAACGGCATAATGGACGCGTTGGAACTTCTCGCGCCCGAAAAATACCCCAAAACAAACCGCCGAATTTCCCTAAGCGGCGTAGTCGGAGGAGTTATCCAATGACGCTGCGGAGGAAAATCGCCAATATGTTCTACGGAATCGGGCACGCGTTCGAATCCGCAAAAGTTTCGCTTTCGCGCGGCAATCCCAATACGCTGAACCCTACGGACGCGAGCGCGGAATTGCCCTCATACACAAGAAGCGAACTCGTCCGCAAAGCCCGATACCTCGAAAAGAATTCGGGGCACATTCGCGGGATTCTGCGCGATTTGAAAGTCTACGGAATCGGCAAGGGAATATACCCTAACGCGAAATCCGACAACCACACTTGGAATAAACAGGCGGAGGATTTCTTCTTCAAATGGAGCAGACATTGCGACATCACAAACCGCTTTTCTTGGCGCGAATGCCAGTCGATGATTCTGCGTTCGCTCATCGTCGACGGCGAAATCTTCGTAATAAAAACGTTCGACAGCTTCGGCGTTCCCAAAATCCAGCTAATCGAAAGCCACCGCCTGATGTCGCCAAGCGACTCTAATAGCGGACGCATTGTTGACGGAATGGAGTTCGATAAATTCGGGCGGGTTAAAAATTACTACTTTGTTGTAGGCGATAATTCGCAAACGACAAAAGTTCCCGCGAACGCAGTTTTGCATATCTTCGACCCAGAGCGCGTTTCGCAGGCGCGGGCTTATCCGCAAATTCAACACTCGATAAACGACGTTATCGACCGAAAGGAAATTTTAGCACTCGAAAAGAAGAAGGTTAAGGCGATTTCCGACATCGTCCATATCCTGAAAGGCGGTCAGGGAATGACGCTTGACGGAGACTATAAAGTCGACGTAGGCAACCGCCCCGAGGGCACGTCTACGGCAACGCTAAACCGAATCTTGGGCGGCAAAAATATCCGAATCGACCCCGACGAAAGCATAGACGTTCACGAAAGCAATATTCCGTCTCCCACGTTTTCGGGCTTTTTGACGGAGCTTGACCGTTCTGGAAGTCTCGGCGTTCTCCCCTACGAATTCGTCATAGACCCGTCGAAAATCGGCGGTGCTTCGGTGCGGCTTATCGCCTCAAAAACGCAACGATACATCGACGACATCGCGCAAATCATAGACGAACGCTTCAACGACGCCGTATGGTTCTTCGTTATCGGCTGGGCAATCGACAGCGGAACTTTACCAGTTCAAAATTGGTGGTGGTATTGCTCTTGGACTCACCCGCGCAAACTCACCGTCGACGCGGGGCGCGAGGAACAGCAAAACCGCGCAAACGTCGAAATGGGCTTGAAGACGCTCGAAGAAAGCTTCGCCGAATGCGGGCAGGACTTTGAAGACGAAATGCGCACGCGCGCCGACAACGCCCGCTTCATTATGCGCTTGGCTGGAATCCCCGACAGCAAACCGATTCCGCTTTATATGCTCTACAAGGTAAACGGCACACAGGTAATCGAAAAATCCGATGACAAATAACATTTTTCTAAACGGCATTTTCAGCCCGTGGAATATCCACGCGGGAACGTTCCTTGCTCTTTCGCTTAGAACGCTTGCGGAGGCTTCGGGCGGAAATTCTCTTTCTTCTTGGCG
>JAJXPD010000168.1:0-2688 GCA_021641325.1 Opitutales bacterium | reverse complement strand
CCCGCTTTCAATAGACGAAAACGGCATAGCGCATATTTCAATCCACGGGACGCTTTTCAATAAGGAAGCCCCATATTTTGTGGCAGGCTACGGCGGAACCGACTACGCGGAAATTCTGCGCGAAATCGAAACCGCCTCCGAAAAAGCTAAGGCGATTTTCATGAAAATAGATTCGGGCGGCGGGCACGCCTGCGGAAATGACAAAGTGGCAAAAGCCGTCTCGCAGTCTTCTAAGCCCGTATTCGCCTACACCGACGGAATGTGCTGTTCGGCGGCATACGCGATAGCTTCGGGAGCTTCCTACATCTGCGCTTCGGCAGATTCTACTGTTGGCAGTATAGGAACAATTCTTCCGCTAATGGACGTTTCGGGGCTTTGGCAGTCGCTCGGAATAAAGCCCGACTACATTACAAACCGCGAGGGAACGCTCAAAACCGCAGGCTATCCGCCGAGTCAGAACGAAGACGAACGCGCCGCTTTGCAAGCCGAAACGCAGGAGTATTTCGAGCTTTTCAAATCGCACGTTTTGGCAAACAGGCAAATTGCAAACGACGATATGCGCGGACAGGCGTTTGTAGGCGTCGAGGCATTAAAACGCGGACTTGTAGACGAAATCTGCGACGAAAAAACCGCCTACAATAAACTCAAAATTTTGACAACCCGCTAAGAAGTATGGACGAATCTAAACAAAAAACACTTGCCGATGCCATCGCGAAAATCGAGACGCTTTCGGCGGAAAACACGAATCTTGCTTCGGATTTGGAAGCGGCAAAGGCGCGCATATGCGAACTCGAAAACGAATTGTCCGCCGAAAAGTCCGCGCACAATTCAACAACCGAAAAGCTCGCCGCGCTTGAAGCAAAGCACCGAGACATCGACAAAGAGGTTTCGGCAAAAGTCGCAAAGGTTGCGGCGCAAAGCGGAGTTTTGCCGATTGCTGACGTTTCCAACAGCGATAGTTCGGAAAGCCTTGAAGAGCTTGCAAAGCGCATTGACGCAACCCACGGAATCGAAAAGGCAAAACTCATCGAAGCAAATTATGACCGAATTATGTCTGCAATGAAAGGAGCGTGCTAAGTGAACACGATTCCCGCAGCATTAAGGCGTTCGCTGATTTTGAAGTCGGCGATGGAGGAATTCAAACACAAGCTCATTCCGCTTGGCCTGTTTTCAACGGTTCTTCGCAACGTTCCGCTCGAAGGCAATAACGAGATAGACATTCCGTATATTCCGCTTGCTACGAGCGCGAGCAAGGATTTTGACGGAACGTATAAGTTCGACAAGGGCGATATGCAGTCGCGCAAAATCACGGTGGACAGGCGCAAATACCAGTCGCTTACCTACACTTCGGAAGAAAAGGCGCGCCAGCCGTATTTCGACCCGATTACGTTGGGCAGGCTCAAGGGCGCGAAGCTTGCCGAAGACGTATTGCTCGACATTTTGTCGGTAATCACCAAGGCGAATTTCGGCGAGGCGATTCTTACAAGAAACGCAACGGATTTCGATACCGACGACATCATCGACCTTGAAACGAAGATTGACGAGCTTGAATGGCCCGATTCTCCGCGCGGAATGCTTTTGAAGTCGTCGTATATGGCGAACGTAAAAAAGGACATCAAAACTTCGGGCGGGTTTGCAAACTTCGGTTTTTCCGCGTTGGGCGAGCTGCCGAACCTTTTGGGATTTAGCTTTTCCAAGTTCAACAGGCTTCCGCACAACAACGAAAAGTTGCAGGGCTTTGTTGTGTATCCCTCGGCGATAATGGTTGTCCTTGCGCCGATTCAGCCGACCGCAAACGTTATGAAGCAGCTTTCGACATACACGACCTATACCGACCCGCAAACTGGGCTTACGCTTGAATACCGCGCTTGGGGCGACGCCGACACGGACGCTTCAAAGGAAATTATCGAGTGCAATTACGGCTTTGGCGTTGGCGAAAGCAAGGCATTAAAACGCATAGTTTCGGAATAATGAACTCGTTTATAACAGTGGCATACAAGGCAAACGGAACATCGGAAATTTTGGCAACGCCCGACGTTCCCTATGCCAAGCAGCGCGAAATTTTCAAAACCCTGAAAGGCGGCTACACCGAAGTCGAGGTTTGGAGCCGTTCAATGGGCAAGATTAAACAGCGCAAAGTTTCAAAAGAATCAAAAGTTCCCAAAACTTCAAAAACATCAAAGGAGTAGAAAATGAGAGAAAACGACATTTTAAGAATCAGACCCGAACACACTCACGCGGGCGGCTTGCAAATTTGCGACGACGGCGCGGACGGGACAGTCCAAAAACTGGGCTTCTTCGGCGCGACTCCCACTGTTCAGCGCAAAAACGCCGCGCAGGCAAAACTTGCCGAAAGCGCGACAACCGCGCAGATTGTAGCTCTCGTAAACGAACTAAGAGAAGCTCTCGTCGAAAAAGGGTTGATAAAAGGTTCGGCGTAGAATTTTGAATACGATTCCATTCGGAGAGCTTTCGCAAGGAAGCTCTCTTTTTTGTTGAAAACATATATGATAATTGTAACATACTGTGTATGTCGAAATTGATATGTGAATCTATAAAACACTTTGTGTCTCCTTTGATTGGAGAATTTCCCCAAGAACTGATGAAAGGGTTTGATCTTGGTAATGAATTTAGATTTACCCCAATTGGAACTGTTACCAAAATTAGATTTTATGATAGGTATTTCTT
>JAJXPD010000167.1 GCA_021641325.1 Opitutales bacterium | reverse complement strand
AGCCCGCTACATCTGGAACATGCGCAGGATTTCGGCGTCGGAGATTTCTTTGAGCGTGGGTTTGCCATCGGGCGACGACGCGCCCGAATTTCCCGAAAGGAGTTTTGCCAGAAGTTCGGTCGCGGTGGTTTCGGTGCATGTGAAGTCCGCCGCGCCGTATCTGACCACGAGCGACCGCGCGAAATTTTCGTCCGACAGCGCGGACTTGCGCAGTGCGCGGTTTTCCTCACGCGCAATTTCGACGAAGTCGCGCACGAAATTTTCGATGTCGCCGTATTTCAGCCAGAGGGGTGCGGCGGAAATTCTGTAAAACGACTTGCCGAAATCCTCGACGACAAACCCGCAGGTTTCGAACGCCTTTCTGTTTGCCGAGAAATACTCGTCGTCGCCGCGCTCGAATTTCAGCGGCAGCGGTATCAGCAGGTTTTGCGACACCACTTTGCCGCCGCGAAGCCCAGCCAAAATCTCCTCGTATCTGACGCGTTTGAGGGCGGCGGAAACCGACATGAGAACAAGCCCCTTTGCGGTCTCGAAAATTGCGAAGCGTTTTTTCAGGCAGCCGATGTAGCGCCACTCTGCGGCGACTGCTGCTATTGCCGATTTTTGCGGCGCGTCTGCGCGTTCGGAAACGCCGCGTCCGACGGGCGCAAGCGCGGGAATTTCGCGAACGGGCGGTTTTTGTTCGTCCGAAACCGCGGGAGAAAACGCGGGCTTTTCCGCTACGGAAAGAAGTTTTGAAAATCCGCGGGCGGGAGCGGGGTCGCGCTCCGCCGCTTGCGCGGTCTCGTGATTGCCGAGCCGCGGCGCGGGAATTTCGGCCTCGCTTGCGGGCGTAAGCGCGGGCTTCGGAACCGCGGAAAATTCGGGTTCGGCGGCGGGTTCGGCCGAAAAATTTTCGCGCAGGTTCGAGTTCGATTCGGCGAGCGCGGACGAAATCGCCGCAAAGAGAAAGTCGCGCACTTGGAACTCGTTTTTTAGGCGCACTTCGCGTTTGGCTGGGTGCACGTTGACGTCAACCGTGCGCGGGTCTAGCTCGATGAAAAGGTACGCCGCCGCGAACCTGCCCTTCGGCACGAACTGCGAATACGCCTCCTTTATCGCCGAATAGACAGCCTTGCACTCCACGGGTCTGCCGTTGATAAACGCGCAGATGTTGCGCCCCGTCGGAAAAGATTCGCCCGCGCGAAGTATCGCGCCGGAGACCGCCATGCCGCCGCGCCCGCTTCGGCGCAGTTCGAAAAGCTTTGACGAAATCTCCGCGCCGAAAACGCGTTCGATTCTGTCGAGCACGCCGAGATTGCGCTCGGAGCGGAAGACGGTGCGAGAATTTTCGACAAGCGTTATCGAAAGGTCGGGCAAGGCGAGCGCGTAGAGCCTGCAAAGTTTGACGATGTGCGACGCCTCGACGTTGTCGCTTTTTAAAAATTTCCGCCGCGCAGGGACGGAGCAGAAAAGGTTTTCGACGGTAATTTCGGTGCCCGCCGCCATGCCGCAGTCGCGCACGGAATTTACGCTGCCAGCGTAGACGTCGATTTCAGTGCCCAAGACCTGCGCTTCGGGTCTGGTGCGCAGGCGGAAACGACTGACACTTGCGATGGACGGCACCGCCTCGCCGCGAAAGCCGTAGCTTGAAATGTTGAAGAGGTCTTCGGGCGCGCGGATTTTGCTTGTCGCATGCGGTTCGAGACATGTCAGAGCCTGCTGGCGCGTCATTCCGCAGCCGTCGTCCACAACTTTCACGAACGATTTTCCGCCGTGCTTGAATTCTATTTCGATGCGCGTAGCCCCCGCGTCTATCGCGTTTTCGAGAAGCTCTTTTGCGACCGCCGCTGGGCGTTCGACAACCTCGCCCGCCGCGATTTTGTTTGCGACGTCGTCGGTGAGAATGCGTATTTCTGGCGGCTGTTTTTTCATTTTCGGAAATCGGGCGCATTTTGCCGCAAGGCGCGTGTTTTCACAAGCAAATTTCGAGATTCGTGAAAAGGCATTGCAAACTTTTACGCTTAAAATTCCGTTGCGTCTGAGCGGCGGAAAGGCAGAATGGATTTGATGAAATTTACCATGCTCATTCTTGCGGCAAGTGCCGCCGCCGCGCTTTCGGCGCAGACAAGGCTTGCGCCCGTCGCCGTGCGCGGGGGCGAGACAATCGCGTTCGTCGGCGACAGCATTACGCACAACGGCTACCACCAGATGTTTTTGGAATATTATTACAGCACGCGCTTTCCCGAAACAGAGCTGCAATACCTTAACAGGGGGACGGCGGGGCAGTCGGCTTTCCACCTGCTGCGCCGAATGCGGACCGACATACTCAAACCCAAAGCCGACGTTTACGTTTTGATGGTCGGCATGAACGACGTCGGCAGAAAATATTTCACGCGCGAAGAGCGGGCGAAAAACCCGAAGTGCGAAGAGGAAATCGCGCGGCTCGAAAGCGTCTACGCAGAACGGCTCGCGAAAGTCGCGGAGAAGCTTGCGGAAAATTCGCGCAGACTCTACATTTTCTCGCCGTCGATTTTCGACGAAACGCTCGAAAGCCCAACCGACCCGCACGTCGGGCTGAACGCGCGGCTCGGACGCTACGGCAAAATCTGCGAAGACGCCGCAAGGCGGATTCCCAACGCGGAATTCGTCGATATTTGGGCGGAGACGGTGCGGATAAACGCCGACTTCCAGAGCGAGGCTGGGCGCGGCAAAACAATAATCGGAAGCGACCGCGTGCACCCGTCCGAAGCGGGAGGGTTTGCGATGGCGGCGATATTCCTAAAATCGCTCGGAGAACCGGCGACGGTGTGCTCGGCGGAAATCGACAGGGAAAATATTTGCGCGGTAAACTGCGAAATTTCAAACGTAAAGCAAAGCGCAGGCGGGCTGCGCTTCGAGTCTCTCGAATACGCGCTGCCGCTTGCGCTGACGCCCGCGGAGGAAAGCGCGGCAAAATACATCGACTTCCGCAGCTCGCTGAACAAACAGACGCTTGCAGTTAAAAATCTGCCGAGCGGAAAATACGCGCTGAAAATCGACGGCAAAAAAGTCGGCGTCTTCCACTCCGCCGAGCTTGCAAGGGGAATCGACACCGCCGCGCTCGAAACCCCGCAGATTGAAGCTTCGCGCAAGATACTTGCGCTCTGCAAGAAAATCAGACTCATAAACGAACGCCTGCGCTTCCTCGCCCACCTGCGCGAAATGTTTGCCGACAAAATCAAAGACGGCACGACGGCGGACGACGCGGCAAACGCCGTCGAAGAAATCGGCAGGACGCGGAACAATCCGTACTATGTGCGCCTCGCGCAACTCTACCGCGAGCACGCGCCGCGCGAGAATTTGCTAAGGGAAGAGCGCGAAAATGCCCGCGCGGAAATCCGCGCAATCGCCACTCCGCGAAAGCATAAATACGCGCTCGAAATTTCGGAATAGCGCGTCGGCGGGACGTCGGAATGCCGCACGGATTTCCCGCGCCGCCGCGCTCTTCCAAGACCCGCAAAATCCGTCCGCCCCCGCCCGACGCGTTTTTTTTTGCTAATCCCGCTCGACTTTTCGCGAAATCGGGCTTAGAAATTTCGGCAAAAATGAAAATCTATTTTATCGGAATTTGCGGCACGGCGACGGGAAACGTCGCCATTCTCATGAAACGCCTCGGGCACTCCGTCTGCGGAAGCGACACGGGCATGTACGAGCCAATGAAAAGCGCGCTCGCCAACGCGCATGTTGACGCGCGGGAGGGCTGGAACCCGAAAAATCTGGAAGACTTCGCGCCCGATATTGTCGTCGTCGGCAACGCAATCAGCCGCATGAATCCGGAGCTTGAATTCATGCTCGCGGCGCGGAAATACAGGTACACAAGCCTCTCGGCGCTCATCGGCGAAAACCTCATAGGCGACAGGAAGTCGCTCGTGGTAAGCGGCACGCACGGCAAGACCACAACCACATGCCTTGCCGCGTTCCTGCTGAGGGCAAACGGCGTCGATGCGGGCTGGCTCATCGGCGGAGTTCCGACAGACCTCGCCGAAGGCGGCTCGAACCTCGGCTCGACCGACGCGCCGTTTGCGATTGAGGGCGACGAGTACGATACCGCCTACTTCGACAAGCGCAGCAAATTTATCCACTACCGCCCCTTTGTCCTTCTGGTAAACAACATCGAATTCGACCACGCCGACATTTTCCGCGACCTCTACGACGTAAAGCGCACGTTCTCGCATGTCCGCAGAATCGTATCCCCCCTCGGCGCGATTGTCGAAAACGGCGACGACCCCAACATTGCGTCGCTCGAAGACACGCCGTGGACGAAGCGCATAAAAGTGGGCTTCGGCGAAAACTGCGACGTGCGCATAAAGGATTTCAGGCAGACGGCGGATTCGTCGTCGTTTTCGCTCGTGTGCGGCGGAATCGAAAAGCGCGTCGAGTGGAATTTGCAGGGAGAATACAACGCCCGCAACGCGGCGATGGCCGCCGTCGGCGCGGCGCTCGTGCGCGGCGGGGCAAACCCGCTCGACATCGACCTTTCGCCGCTCGCAAAATTCAAGGGCGTCAAGCGCAGGCAGGAGACGATTTTGAAG
>JAJXPD010000166.1 GCA_021641325.1 Opitutales bacterium | reverse complement strand
CAAACATAGTAATAATCTCATAATAAAATACTATTTGCGGCGGAAACCAAGTCAACATCAAAGCGGAAACCCGACGCGCAAAAAAATCCGCGCCCCTTTCGGGAGCGCGGATTGCCGCGGAAAAATTCGGCGGGCTATTTAAGCAGACCCATGCGGCGAAGCTCGCGGTGGGCGATGTCGCGGCGGTAGAACGCGCCGTCGAACGACGTTTTTTTGCAGAGCGCGTAGGCGTCTTCGAGGGCGTCGGGAAGCGTCGCGCCCGTGCCCACCATGCCGAGAACGCGTCCGCCCGCGGTGAGGATTTTCCCGTCAACGGCTTTCGTTCCCGCGTGGATTATCCACGCGCCGTCGGGAATTTCGGAGTCGGGCGGGAACGAGATTTCGTCGCCCTTGCGGTATTTTCCGGGGTAGCCCGCCGCGCAGACTACGACTATCGCGGCGTATCCGCCGGAAATTTCGACTTTCGATTCGTCGAGGCGTCCGTTTGCGATGTCGTCCAGAACTTCTAGCACGTCGCTTTTTACAAGCGGCATAAGAACTTGGCATTCGGGGTCTCCGAAGCGCACGTTGAACTCGACAACCCTCGCGCCCGCGGCGGTTATCATGATGCCCACATAAAGCGTTCCGCGGTAGTCTATGCCCTCGGACTTCAAGCCCGCGAGCGTGGGGGCTATGATGTTTTTGCGGACGTCGTCAAGCACCTCTTTTGTGGCGACTGCGGCGGGCGCGTACGCCCCCATTCCGCCCGTGTTCAGACCCGTGTCGCCCTCGCCCACGCGCTTGTGGTCCTGACTTGCGGGAAGCATTACGTATTTGTCGCCGCAAACCATGAGCATAATGCTCGCCTCTTCGCCGACCATCTTTTCCTCCACGACGATTTCCCTGCCGCTATCGCCGAACGCGCCGCCTTCGAGCATTTCGCGCGCGGCGGCAACAGCCTCCGCCTTCGTTTCGGGAATCACAACGCCCTTGCCCGCCGCAAGTCCGCTCGCCTTAATCACGACGTCGAACGGCGCGGATTCTATGTATTCGACAGCCTTTGCGATGTCGGTAAAGCTTTCGCCCGCGGCGGTAGGCACGCCGTACTTTTTCATGAACGCCTTGGAAAACGCCTTGCTCGATTCGAGCGTCGCGCCGTCCTTGTTCGGCCCGTAGACCGCTATGCCCTCGGCGCGGAGCCTGTCCGCCAAACCCATCGAAAGGGGAACTTCGGGGCCGCTTATGACGAGGTCGAAGCCGCCGCTTTTTGCGAGCGACACTATGCCCTCGACGTCGTCGGCGGCGACGTTTGCGACTTCGCAGTCGCGCGAGATTCCGCCGTTTGCGGGCGCGCACACGAGCTTTTCCAAGCGCGGAGACTTCTTCACCGCCTTCACGATTGCATGTTCCCTGCCGCCGCTTCCGACGACAAGCACTTTCAGTTTTTTAGATTCTTCCATAAATTCAGATTGCCTTTCTGTAAAGCGACAGCGCAAACGCGAGCATCGCAATCACGGGAATCGCCGCCGCCCAGAACGGCGGCAGAAATCCGCGCCCGCCCATTGCCGCAAGCACGCTGTCTATGACGAAAAACAGGAAAAACAGGCCGACGGTTTTCGAGACCCCTACCATCGGGTTCGTGCGGACGCCCGCAACCGAAAACGGAATCGCAATCGCCACCACGATTATGCACGCAAACGCGCTCGCCCAAATGGAGTACCAGCGCACCAAATACGGCTGGACTTCGAACGCGGAGCGGTCGCCGAGGGCGTCGATTAGCGTCTTGGTCTCGACAAGCGAAAGGTCCTTCGGACGCCTCATCGAAAGAATCATGATGTTTGGAAGCTCCGTAAAATCGCGGTAGTATTTTTTGTCGAAGCCGACGGCGCGGGTCGCCCTGTGCGTCTGGGGGTCGTAGCTAATCTCCTGACCGTCGGTGAAGAACCAGCATTTGTCTACGTCGTCGTAGACGCCCTCGCGCGCCATCACCCGCGAGACCTCCCTGCCCTTGCCGTCGAGCACCGACACGCGCACGCCGTTCGCCCTGCTCGCCGCGCGGCTGAACGAATTTGTAAACCACAGGCGGCCGTCCTTGCGGTTGTTGAAGCACATGTTGGAGATTTTCCCGACCTCCGAAATGCTCATGCTCTTCATCTCCTTTTCGAAGCGCGCGTTGTCGTAGATGGTGCGCGAGCTCTCCTTGCAGTACGGAATGAAAGACGCGTTCAGCCAAAGCAAAAGCCCCGCAAGAACCACCCCCGCAAACCACAGCGACCGCGTGATTCTAAACACGTTCATGCCAGCCGAACGCATCGCGACAATCTCGTTGTTGCGGTGGAGCGAACCCAACACATACACAAGCGAAAGCAAAAGGCTTATCGGCAGAATCACGGGAACGAGAGTCGGCGCAAGAAATGCGTAGTAGAGCGCGATTTCGCGCGTGCCCGCGCCCCAGTTTATCAGCGCGCCGAGATTGTTGTACATGTCGTGCAACACCAGAATTCCCAAGGTCACCCCGATTGCGATTGCAAAAACTTTCAACCACTCGCAAAAAATATATCTGTCCAACAATTTCGGCATAATAAAAAAGTATTGAACCCATTATCGAAAAGCCGAGCCGAATATCAAATAAAAATTCGCAAAAGCCCTTTCGGCGGAAAAATCCGACGCCCGACAACAAAAAAATCCCGCCCGCGCAAAACGCGCCGAACGGGATTTTCCGCATGCGGAAACGGATTTTAGTTTTCGCGCAGGTACTTTATGCTCTCGCGCATGGTCTCCGTGGGGTTGTCCATCACGCATTCATTCTCGATGACGAAGTAGCCGTCGTAGCCCAAATCGTCGAGGGTTTTCAAGCACTTTTTGAGGTCGAGACAGCCCTTGCCGAGCGGCGCGTCGGTTTTGAGATTCAGAACGCCGAACTGCGCGGGGTCTTTGAAGTGGATTGCCGCAAGCCTGCCGTGCAAGGCCTTGTAGCCCGCGGGGGTGTCCAAGCCCGAACGCGTCCAGTGCCCGTTGTCGGCGCAGGCGTACATGTTGGACTTGTCCTTAATCAGCTCCCAAAGCATTTCTGGATTCCAATAAACATAGTCGGGCGCGCAACCCTTCTGGTGGTTGTGGATTGCGACCTTTACGCCGTACCTGCCAGCCGCCTCGTTCCACATGTCGATTTTTTCGGGCTTGCCCTCCCAAGTGAAAACGGGAATGCCAAGCTCTTTACATAAGGCGAGATACTTGTCGGGAGTGTTGTTTTTCTTCGACAAATCCCAAATGCCGTAGGAAACGAATTCGATTTTGTTGTCGGCAAAAAGCTTTTTGACGAACGCCTTTTGCTCGTCAGTCATGTCGGGCGAAAACTTTGCGTCGCCGAAACGCGCCGCGATTTTCTGCGAACCCGAACATACGACGCCGTCCGCGCCAAGCTCTTTCGCCTCTTTGACAGTCTCTTCGAGAGTCTTCACTTTCGAATAAACATAGCCGTGCAGGGCAATCTTGCGGTGCTTCTGCGACTGGGTTTTAGACGCGTCCGTCCCCGCGCAACCGCAAAGCAACGCGAAAACCGACAAACATATTATAAGTTTCTTAATCATTTTTCTATTCTATACAATTAAACTGTTTTTTTTCAATCAAATAACCGACAAAGACGATTCGAACTTATCGGGGAAAGCCCCCTCCGTCGGCGTCAAGGCTCCAGCCTTGGGGGAGCGGGTGGTGAATTTCGCAAAGCGAAATCCACCCCTGGGGGCGAAGCCCCCAAGTTCCGACCGGCGCGGCTCGCGCCTAGTACCAGCCGGGGCGCATGGGGGCGTCAATAAAGGAATTCATGCGGGCAGAACCGCCGATTGCCCTCATTGCCTTGGCGTCCCAAACTACGTCCTCGCCAGTGCGGAGGGTAAGATTGCCGAGCAGGACAACCTCGGTAAGCTTGGCAATGTCGGTGAAGTTGGAGACAGCCTGGGGAATGTCGCCGCGGACAGCCTCGACAAAGTTGAGGCGGTGGTCGCCGTACTTGACGCGCGGGAGCGATGCGGGAATTGACTTTGCCACGGCGGTCTTCGACTTCGGCAAAACAATGGGCTTGCCGATGAGGTGCATCTTGGGCGAATAGAGAACGCCCTCGTCGCCGATGATGAACATGCCGTCTGCGGTGGACAAATCCTTGTAGCTTCTGCCCGTGTCGGTAAACTCCTTCGGGAGGGGCGGGAGGAAAGACTTGTCGAAATTGGGCGCCCACTCGCCGTTCTTGTCGGGTTTGAGGAAGCCGCTGTACCAGTGGATTTCAACCTTTTCGCCCTGATTGCTGTTGTCGAAATAGTAGGTGATGTGGTCCTGACGCGGGACGGAAATTTCGGTGCCGCCGACCTGACGCGACGAAATCTTCGAGGGATAGCCGAGGTCGAGCGCAAACATGGGGACGTCGAGAATGTGCGTGCCGATGTCGCCCAACGCGCCCGTGCCGTACTTGTAGACGCGACGCCAGTTGAGCGGCACAATCTCCGAGGAATACGGGCCGTATTCGGCGACATTCAGCCACTTGTCCCAGTCGAGGGTCGGCGGAACGGGCTCGGACGGCCACTG
>JAJXPD010000165.1 GCA_021641325.1 Opitutales bacterium | reverse complement strand
CCCGTCTTCCGCCCCTGCCACATCGAAAAGTGCCTCAAAGCAGGCAAAAACGTTTTCGCCGAAAAGCCGATTGCCATAGACGCCGTTGGGCTTCGTAAAATCTACAACGAGCTTATTCCCCTTGCCGACAAGGCGGGGCTTACCGTAATTTGCGGAACGCAAATGCGCTACCACTCCGCGATTGCCGAGGGCGTCGAACGCGTCAGGGACGGTCAGATTGGCGACATCGTGGCGGGAGTTTTTCTGCGCTACGAAATCGGCTACCTCGAACGCGCGTCGCTCGATGCGCCCGCCGCGAACCTCCAACCCGACGACGCCGAATACCAGCTGCGCAAATGGCTCGCGTTCAGCTGGACTTCGGGCGACCAGTTCGTCGAGCAGTACGTACACAACCTCGACATGGCTCTCTGGGCGTTCGGGCAGCTGCCGGTTGAGGCGATAGGCTCCGGCGGCAGACAGGCGAACCTCGAATGGGGCAGACAGGGCGACAGGCAGTCGAACACGCACGTCCAGTACGAATTTGCAAACGGCGCAACACTCACCGCCGCGTGCCGACAGGAGCCGAACACAACCCCCTACGCGACGTTCAAGGTAATCGGCACGAAAGGCGTTCTCGAAATGTCGTTCGGCAAACAGCGCATTACGGGCGAAAAGCCGTGGGTTTCGGAGCACGCAAAAAAGCAGGCGCTTGTATGCGAGCACGAAGTTTTGCTCGGCGCAATCCGCAACGGCAAGCCGATAAACACGATGAAAACCTGCGCAGACAGCTGCTACGCGGCTATCGCGGGAAGAGAATCGGCTTACGCGGGCAAGAGGCTCAAATGCCGCTGGGTGCTCGAAAAGTCGAAGCTCGACTATATGCCCAAAGACCTCGCGCTCGGCGGAAAGGTCGCCCTCCAACCCGTCCCGAACCCGACAGACTACAAGCTAATTTAACAACTTAAAGCCCCGCGCATTGAGGGGCATCAAAAAACAAAAAACGGGTCGTACGACCCGTTTTTTTTGTGCCGACTTGCAAAAAATCCCCGCGTTGTCGGATAAATGCTACGCGCAAAATCTTCGCGCAGTAGGCAAAATTCCGCGCGCTTTTTTTACGCGTAGTATTTTTTTACAAAGTCCAAGTTGTGTTTGAGAACGTCCTCCATTGCGCCGTCCCTTTTGGGGTTGTGCCCGTGAAGCTCAAACACAAGCCAGCCGTCGTAGCCGACTTCGAGAATAGCGTCGAGGCACGCGCGCATGTCGCGCGGGCAGCCCGAACCGGAATCGAGCCTGTGGCCCTTGTCTTTCAGGTGGATTTGCCCAATCAGACCTTTGAGTTTCCTCATTTCCGGGACAGTCTCGAAACCGTAGTACTGGAAGTTGAAAATGTCGAAATACACTTTGACCGCGGGGCTTCCGACAGCCTCGATTATGCGAATGTCGTCGTCGGCGCAAAGCGAATTTTCAAGGCTGAGGTTTACGCCGAGCTTTTCGGCGACGGGCGCAACCGCTTTCAACCTTTCGACGAGCGGCTTGAAAAGCTCCTCCCGAATGCGCTTGTCGCTCCCCTGCATGTTCGCCTTGCCGTAGAACGGAACGAGCACGTCTGACGCGCCGAGCGCGGCGGCGGCCTCCACCGCGCCTATCGTGTACTCGACCGCGCCGTCGGTCGAAACAAATGGCGTGTTGTTGAGCATTGCGGCAGTGCCGGAGCACTGCAAGCCCGTCGCCGCCATTGCCGCCTTGAACGCCGCAATATTCTGCGGAGAGGAAAACTTTGCTGGCGCAAACGGCGCGGAGACCTGAACGCCGTCCAAGCCGATTGACTTGGCGGTTTCGAACGCCTTGGGTCTGTGCGAAGCGTGCAAAGTCCAGTCGCACGCGCTGAATTTAAATGCGGGCTTTTTTCGTCCGCAGCCCGCGAGGATTGCTGGTACCGCGCCCGCCGCAACCGCCGAGCGCGAAACCATTGAAATAAAACTGCGTCTGTCGATTTTTTCCATATGTCCGAAAATCATAAGCCGCAAAAAACCCCGCGCAAGGCAAAACTCCGCGCGGGTTTGACAAAAATGCGCAAACTTTGCACTCTATCGACTTTTCGGCTTGAATACGATGTTGCGAATATCGAACGTGTCGCCGTCGCGGTTCGATGTTTGCATAACCAAGATATCGCCGAAGCTCGACATTGCCTCAGCCTTGTATTCGGGAATCTTCGCCTCGTAGAGCTTTTTGCCGCCGTCAAGCAAAGACACCGTGTACGATTTGTCCGCGCCCAACTTGAACGCCATTTCCGCTTTTAGCCACTTGCCCTGCGGAATGTCGAGCAGCCCGTTCGGGGTTTTCAGCTTGCCGTTGGATACCTTGAACGCAGGGCCTTCAAAGCCCGTATTGCCTCTGAGTTCCACGGAGAACGTGGAAGTTTTGTTCACGCGGATTTCGAACGAAAGCGCACCGGTGTCCGCCTTTGCAAGGCTTGCCGAATACATCGTGTGGGGAAGGAAATTTTTGCCGTCCGACCGCGCCTTGTCGGTGTAGCGAGCGAAGCGTCCTGTGGAGTCCGACATAACGCGAATATCGGCGTCCTGCGTGAAAATCCTGCCCTTCAAGGGGGGTTCGCCGACTTCGACGTCGCCGAAGTCTTCTAAGAACGCCTTTGTCCAGAGCGGGGTTTTCGGCAGGTTGAGGACGGGCGGAAATTCGTAGCCGTCGAGGATTTCGGCGGCGCGTTTTTTCATGCCGCCGCGCACGCCGGCGTCGGACGTATCGAACGGGACGAAGCCGATTTTTTTCACGACACCGCTTTGCGGAATGCCGTTTTTCAGCTTCGGATTGGCAATTATCGAGCCTTTGTCCTGACCGTATTCCGACTGCCATTTTTCGAGCGGCATTCCGAAGAAGTCGGGCGTGCCGTCCTCTTTCCAGTAGAGGTTGCTTGCGAATTTTCCGTTCAGGCGCGTGATTATCTTTTTGGCGTTGCGGAAAACCTCGGAGGGCGAGCGGTAGACCACCACGTTGCGCTCGAACACAAGCTCGTCGGGGTATTTTTCGCCGAGCCTGCTGAGGGCGATTTGCGAAGTTCCGCCGCAGACAAATACGTTGTTGCGAACCGTGTTGTTTTTGCCGTAGTGCTGGTGGTAGCTGTCCTCGGCGACGTCGTGCACATAGTTGTTTTCGACGACGAATCCGCGGCTGCCCTCGTCGTTGTAGATGCCCCAGCCGCCGTAGCGGTGGCGGTAGACGCCGTTGATATGGTTGCCGCTGATGACCGAGCCCAAGTGCTCGCCGAGCGTGTAGATGCCGCCCATGTCGCAGAGCACGCCGAAGCCGATGTTGAAAATGCGGTTGCCAACAATGCGGTTGTTGCCCGTGTTAGCGGGGGCAAAGCCCCATGTCCAGCCGCCAGAAACGCCTGTGTAGAAGCCGTCGAAAATCGTGTTGTGCTCCACGGAGATGTCGTGGACGTCGAGGTAGAGGACGCCAACGCCCGCCTTGTCGTAGCGTCCGTAGCGGTAGATGATGTTGTCGCGCACGGCTATGTTGCGCGAGATGTCGTTTTTGGAAAGTTTCGGATTCGGAGCGTCGCCTATTCTCACGCCGCCGCAGCCGTTGTCGAAAAATTCGTTGCCCTCAACTATTGCGCCGTTTACGCCGTTTTTAAGCTCCAAGCCGTAGTTGTTTGTGTAGCGCACTGTGTTGTTGAGGAAGGCGAAGTTTTCGGCGTTTTGCACGAATACCGCGCCGCGCACCGAGAACGCCGCCTGCGGCGACTGCCGCCAGTCGGGAGTCGGGAAATGCCCGCAGTGCTCGAAAGTAATGCCCTTGATTGTGAGGTTTCTGACGGGCTTTTCCGCCGATTCCCCCGAAATGTCGAAAAGCCGCGAAAGCTTGGGGGAAACCGCGCGGATATTTTCGGGCGTCTCGCCATTGCGCGGGTAATACCAGAGGGTTTTGTCGGCGGCGTCGAAATAGAATTCGCCCTCCTCGTCGAGCGCGGCAAAAGCGTTGGACACTCTGAAACGCATGTTTTTGTCCCACTTGCTGAGAATGAAATTCATCGAATATTTGTGCTCGACCGGCGGGAGGTCGTTTGTCGTAAACGACGCCGCAAACGGATTTTCCACGAACACCGTAGTGGTCAAGCCGTCGGGATTTCTTTCGAGGCGCAGAATTTTGCAGCGCGCGTTCATCCAGACCGAATAAAGGTCGAGATATGAGTTCGAAATTTTGTTTTGCGGCACGCCGTCGAGCGATTTGATGTCGGCATTGCGCACCACGAACGAGTTTCTTCCGTACTGCGAATTAAAAAAGCAAAAGCCGTCCTGCGCCGCGTTTGCGCGGACTCCGTTGACGAAGAGAGCCTCGACATTTTCGGCTTTCGTTTTCAGGAATTTGCCGTCGCGAACCCAGCCCGTGAGAAGCTCTCCGCCGCTTACGACGGTTTTGCCGCCGCCGTCGATTGTCGCGCCGCCGAGCGACGAACCGATTTTAACGGGTCTGTCCAAGCGGAATTCGCCCTCCAATTTAATGTATTTTTCCCCCGACGCCGCCGCGTTTTCGAGAATTTCGGACAGGGATTTCCCCGTGTTTCCGAACGCCATTCCCGAAACGGCTGCTCGATTGTCTGCCACCGTTTCAAAATATCCGATATAGAG
>JAJXPD010000164.1:477-4632 GCA_021641325.1 Opitutales bacterium | reverse complement strand
GCAAGGAATTTTTCCGTTGCGCTTATCCTGCCAATGTGTCGGTGGCAAAACTTTGCAAGATAAATTCGGGAAGATGGATTCAGTACGCAAAGAGTATTGCAAGGACTCTCCGCAAGGCTGGCATTATTATGCCGATAGTCTGTACTCCCGACGGCAAGGTTATAAACGGTATTGGGCGTTTGGAAATGCTCGCCGAACTCAAGGCGGATACTTGTGATATTGTATATATTTCAGAGGAAGAAGCCAAATTCGCGGACGCTATGATGAACCTGCTTACGATGGAATTCGACATTCACACGCGCTACGCCGATTTGCTTCGCTATAATTCGTTCCGACGCGCCCGCAGAGTTCGCGAAGAGCTGGGGCACGGCTTTGTGTTTGCCGTTCACGGCAACAAGCCCTGCCATAGTTTTGATATTTTCGACAAGTCGCAACAGGCGAAATGGCGCAGAGAACACGGCAATTTCATTCTCGATTTCGGCGCGGGACACCTTACGGAGACAAATATTTTGAAGTCCGCGGGCTTTGACTGTGTTCCCTTTGAGCCATATCACATAAGCGTTTCAGAAATCGACAAGGAAAAGTCGCTTTCGATTTCAAGGGAATTTCTAAACGCCGTCGCAAACGGCAAGGAATTTACAAGCATATTCATTTCAAGCGTGTTAAACTCAGTTCCTTTCGCAAAGGATAGAGAACATATAGTTTGCATTTGCGCCGCGTTATGCCGCCCGTTTACAAAGCTCTATGCCTGCGCTTCGTCGACGGCGGAGACCGGTTATAGACAGGTGAACGGCAAGGCGTTTCATAATGAATCGAACGCGGGAAATATCGCGTTTAGACTCGAATACGAATCGGGCGTTCGCATTGGCGACTTTCAGGACAAGCCGAAAGTCCAGAAATACCACACAAAAAAGGAATTCTATGAGCTATTTTCGCCGTTTTTTAGGAACGTTCAGATTTCGGAAATGACAGGCAATGTCAACGCCAAGTGCGAAAACGTAAGGCGCATTCCGTGGAAACGTCTCGAAGAAGCGTTGAGGTTTGAATTTAATCTGCCTTATCCCGACGGCTCTCGTATGGGATTGGTAGACGAGGCAATTTCGGCATTCAAGCATCGCTATGAAATACTTGGTTGATTTAAACTACACGCTTGTGGGAAATTCCCCGAAATGGGGAGAACCGCGCATTACGCCGTTTTCAAGGCAGATTGAACGGGAAACATACCGCCAGTGGCTTGTGGATCTTCTACGGAATAAATACGCAATCCTCATTACTGCGCGTCCTATTCGATACAAAGAACAAACGCTTGCGAGGATTTTCTCCCAGACAAATTGGCAACCTAAGGAAGCATATTTCGCCGAGATTTCCGCGCCTCCACCCGAAATCAAAGAAGACCTATTGTTGCGGTATATTTTCCCGAAACACGGCAAAAATGGAGAAGATTTCTTAGGTATTGAAAGTAATCCGAAGACGCGGGCAATGTATGGAAGATACGGAATTTTAAGCCAATCGCAAGCGGACTTACAAAAATCTGTAAATATTTCTTGACAAGCCTTACGAAATTCGTAAGTATGCCGATATGATAAAAAGCTTCAAAGACAAGGAAGCGGAAAAGATTTTCAACTTAAAACCGAGCCGAAAGTTGCCACAAAACATTCAGGTTCGGGCGCACAGAAAATTGTTGATGGTGAATTCCGCGGATAGGATAGACGACTTGCGCAATCCGCCGTCAAACCACCTTGAAAAGTTGAAAGGAGACCGCAAAGACGAATGGAGCATAAAAATCAACGACCAATGGCGGGTATGCTTCAAATTTGATGAAACAACAGGCAACGCTTCCGATGTCATAATTGAAGATTATCATTAGAGAGGAACAAAACCATGACTAACGAAAAATTACATTTAACAACTCCCGGAGAAATTCTTTTGGAGGAATTTATCAAGCCCTTGAATCTTACCCAACGGGAAGTTGCCAAAGGTTTGGGAATTCCCGAAACGAGAGTAAGCGAGCTGATACACGGGAAACTTCGCATAAACGCGGAATATGCGTTGAGGCTTTCGATTTTCTTCAACATGAGCGAACGTTTTTGGCTGAATTTGCAATACGACTACGACCGCAGACTTTTGGAACTCTCGAAAGCGGCGGAAATAAAGAAATCCGTCAGACCGTTCCGCAAACTTACAGCCTGTGTGGCGTAGCAAATTGGAGCCGAGCAATCGGCTCTTTTTTTGACATTTCGCCGTCTTGTATGGAATTGCATACGGACGACAGGATTATTTCGCGGCAAAGCAACTGGGTATTCGACGAGCACGTCGCGCCCGAATTCGACAAGCACGTCAGAAAGAGCGTGCCCAACTACGTTCACGTTCAGGATTTGGCGGAGACATTTTCCGATTGGTTCACATACCCCGATTCAACGGTTGTAGACTTCGGGGCTTCGACAGGCGAAACCCTGCGCAGAATAAAACGCCGACATTCAAAAACGCTCAAGCTCATCGGCTACGACAATTCGCAGGCGATGATAAATCAGGCGAAAACGAAAGGTGTAGACATCACTTTTGCCGATCTCGAAAAGCCGTTTGTTCTCCCCAATTTTTCCTACGCAGTTTCGCTTTACACTTTGCAATTTTTGCGCCCAGACGCGCGGAACGCGCTGTTAAAGCGCATATTCCACAGCCTTGAAAATTGCGGCGGAATGTTCGTCGTCGAGAAAGTTCTCGGCTCAACCTCGCAAATGCAGGACATTTTGCAACAGCTCTATTGGGAAATGAAAGCCAAAAACGGCTTTTCGTCAGAGCAAATCATCAACAAGGCAAAAGCCCTTCGCGGCTGTATGTATCCCAAAACCGTAGCCGACAATGAAGCAGAATTCCGCGCAATCGGGTTTAATTCGGAAATAGTCTTCAAAGAATCGCAGTTTTGCGGCTGGCTGCTTACCAAATGAGCGGAAGTCCTGTTTATGACCCGCAACCCGCTTTCATCAATTCTAAGAGACGCTTGGACGCCCGCCGACCGTCGCGAGCCTTGGCGTTGGTGCGAAGACCACATAAAAAGTATTCCGTATTCGCCGCTTCCTGGACCTTTCAGGAGCGAAAACTCGCCGTGGATTCGCGAAGTTATGGAGGCAATCGTTGACCCGAAAATCCGCCTCGTCTCGATTATCGCCGCCGTCCAAAGCTCGAAGACTACAAGCCCCGAGCTTACGCTTTGCTACATAATCGCCAACCTTCCAGGACCTTGCCTTTGGCTCGACCAGACGGACGAAGACGCAAAAGACGAATCCGAAAGCCGCTTGCAAAAGCTTTTTGAAAGTTGCGAACCCGTAAAAAAGCTCTTTCCAAAAAATAAAAATAAGAAACGAAACTGCACAATTCACTTCTCCAATGGAATGACGCTTTGGCTATTGGGAGCATACAATAAGACAAATCTTCAACGCCGCTCAATTCGATGGCTTTTCGGGGACGAAACTTGGCGGTGGCCCGTCGGTCATATGGCGGAAGCGGAGGCGCGAACTACGGCTTTCGGGTGGCTCGGCAAATGCGTGTTTATGAGTCAGGGTGGAGAGGAAAACGACGATACCCACCGCAAATTTGAAACAACCGATATGCGCGAGTGGCACTACAAATGCCCCAAGTGCGGCAAATACATTCCCTACAAGTGGGAAAATATCGAATGGGACGACGACTGCAAAGACGAAAACGGCGAATACGACTTTTCAAAAATCAACCATTCAACCGCCTTGAAATGCCCCGAATGCGGAGAATATTTTGAAGATTCCGACAGAATGAGGCGCATTCTAAACAAGGACGGAAAGTTTATTGCGCTCAATCCGAATGCTTCAAAAGAAAATGTGGGCTTCCATTGGAATGCGCTTGCTTCGATGAGTTGGGGCAAGCTTGCCGAGCTTTACCTTCGTGCAAAAATTGCCGCAAGAAAAGGCGACAGCTCTTTGCTTCAACAATTCTACCAGAAACGTCTCGCGCTTGCTTGGAGGGAATTTGCCGAAGACTACCGTCTTGAAATCGCATCTGGCAGCTACAATTCGGGCGATATTTGGGACGAGGAAGCGGGATTCAACAAGCTTGGCGAAATCATCGCACCGCCTTTTGCCGAAAACGAAGTTATCGCGCCTCTTCGCATAATGTCGGTTGACG
>JAJXPD010000164.1:0-467 GCA_021641325.1 Opitutales bacterium | reverse complement strand
AAAAAGTGCTGACGTGGGAAGACATCGAGGAAATCCAAAAACGTTTTAGAATTTTGGACAACCTTGTGTTTGTAGACGCAGGGTATAATTCGTTCGAAGTCTACAAACATTGCGGAGAGCGGAATTGGATTGCTCTAATGGGCGACAACAGGGCGAACTTCTTCCACAGACTTCCGAACGGCAAGACGGTTTTGCGGTTTTACTCGCCCGTAAAGCACATATTTATTTCGCGCTACGTTAAGTGCCGTATGCACTTTTGGAGCAATCTCAACGTAAAAGACACATTGGCGAGAATCAGGCGGAATCAGAACCCCGACGACGGCGCAACTTGGGAAGTTCCGACGGATATTTCCGAAGACTATTTAAAGCAAATGGAGTCCGAACACCGTATAAAAAAGGGCAACTCGTGGATATGGGCGCAAATCGGCAACCGCCCCAACCACTACCTCGACTGCGAAGCTATGAAC
>JAJXPD010000163.1:1152-4641 GCA_021641325.1 Opitutales bacterium | reverse complement strand
GTCTTCAAAGCTCTGAATTCGGCGATTCAAAACCGCGGCTATGACGCAAACATTCCGTGGGAGGACGAAGACGCGGCGGACGGCGGAGATGGCAGCTCGCGGAAATCTTCCGATTCCGACGCAAGCGGAGACGGCGAGTCTTATGCCGAAAAGCTTGCTCACTATGAGCGCGAATTTGACGGTATTCTCGCGGAGCTTGACAATCGCGAAAAATACGAATTTCCGTGCTTTTTCAAAGCGGCGAAAATGGGCTTGTGGTCGCCCGAAAATCCCGATTTTGTCGGCGTCAGAATCGACAATACCGCCGAAAAGGCAAAAGGATATGTCGTGCCGCGAGAGGCGGTTGTCCGCGAATTCCGCGCGCTCGTAAACGCCGCCGCGTTGCAGTATCCGAATCTGAAAGGCAAGGCGGATTTCATCATGTTCGGCAGGGCTTGTGAGCCGTACGCTTCGTACAATCCAGAGCTTCGCAAGCGGTTCGGGCTTAAACGCGGCGCGGCGACCGACTGGACCGCGCTGGGCCAGAAAACGCCGCGCTTCGACAACCGCGTAATCGACAAATGCAAACTGATTCCGCGGCTAAACGTTTGCAGAATCAAGCCGCTTGACAAATGCAAAACCGACGACGACTTTCTGTCATACACAATTACATTGTCGTTAAAATTGTTAAATCTGCGTTTTTTCCGTGGCGCGGGTGTGGATTCTCTTTCGTTCGACGAATTTTTACGAGCTTTCGAACTTGCCAAAAACTCGAAATTCAAATTGGGCAAGGCGGCTTTGAAAAAGTTTTTCAAAACAATCGGCGCGGAGGTGATGGACGAGAGCCAGTCGGAAATCGAACAGCCGAGGAACGGAGGCAGGGCGGCGTTTTCGCGCCCCGCAATGCGGATATTGCGCGACCTGATTTTTTCGGGCAAGTCGCCCGCGGAATTTTACGCGACGGCAATCGAAAATATTGCAAACACCGACAAGAACAAGGGGCTTGTCGCTGGGGATTTGGACTTTCTGAAACTCATGGGGGACGCGCCGTGGAGCGGAATTTTCATTCCGGATGTCGGTTTGTCCGACTTTGCCGATGCTTCCGAAGCCGCCCGCGAGGCGCAAATCAACAAGCTTATCGGAAGCCAAAACGACCCCATTGTGCGCCACAGGCTTTCGTTCTTTTACGAGCGCATAAAATCGCTCGAAGCAAAGTTCGGCGTTCCCGATAAAATCGTGCTCGAATTTGTGCGCGACGATTTTCTCGGCAAAAAGGCAAAAAGCGATCTGAACAAGGCAATCAAAACGCGCTTCGATGAGAAGAAAAAGCTTGCCGAAGATCTTGATTCAAAGCGGGAGGAGTTCGGTTTCAAATACGCCTCGAAAAAAATGCTGTTAAAATTCGAATTGTACAAAAAACAGGGCGGAGAATGCGTTTACACGGGAAATGCGCTGCCGCTTTCGGAGCTTGAAAGTTTGGAGATTGAGCACATTGTTCCGCGCAGCCGCGGCGGCCCAGACGCGATGTACAATTACGTATTGACCGACGAAAAAACGAACAAGGAGAAGGGCGACCGAACGCCCTTCGAATGGCGTTCGACAATGGGTGCGGAGTGGGAGAGCTATTGCGAGCGTGTCCGCAAGTTGACAAAAGAACTCGGCGCAAAACGTTGCAAACTTTTGCTTTCACCGAACGCGGCGGAGCTTGTGGAAAAATACACGGCTCTTGCCGAAACCGCATGGATTTCAAAGCTTGCGCAGCGGATTTGCTGCCTGCATTTCGGTTTCCAATTCGGCGGACTTGCGGGCGCAAAAAAGGTTTGGACGGTTTCGGGCAATACCACCGCCATGATTCGCGGGCGCTACGGCTTGAACAGGCTTCTCCACGACGAAGAGTCTGCGGAGGATTTGTCTTTGTTCGACCGAATTTGCATGGAAAAGAAATTCGAGGAAAAGAACCGCAAAAACAAAAAGCACCACGCGCTCGACGCCATGTGTCTTTGCTTTGCGCCGACTTCAAACGCAAAGAAAGCCTCCGCCTACAAAAATATTCTTCCCGAAGAAATTACGCGCAATCCCGAAAGCGACGAAGCTCGCAAATTTTTCGGCAAATATTTGGCGAACGTCATTCCGAACAAAGTTGCGGTGGAAAAGCCGACGCTCGAACAGACAATTTATGCCATGCGCAAAGGGCGCATTGTGAAAAAATGCAATGTCCGCGATTTGGCGTATACGGGTATAAATCCTAAATACAATTATTCTACATTAGTTAAAAGTATAAAGTCTATTGTAGGAGAAGTTCCCAAACGCATTATTTCAGATTTTGTATTGTCGAATCCGAAATTAAGCGAATCGGAATGGGAGAATTGGTGCAAAAATAATGCGGCTATTCCCTCGAAAAACGGCGCACCGACAAAGTTGCTACGCGTATTGTGTGATGCTGGTAATCCCGAAGAATACAAGGATTTGTCGAAGGACGGCTGCGGCGCGTACCGCAAGGGAGACTCTCACAAAGGCCAGTTTATCTGGAAAACAAAACAGGGGCGTTATGTTGTCGCTCCCGTTTATGCGCACGCCTCGAAGGCGAAAGTTCTCGCCGCATTGAAAAATAATCCCGACTGCGCCGAAGTTTGCGGATTTTTCAGGCAAAACTGCCTCGTTGAAATCCCGAACGATGTCGTCGATAAATCGGGAAAAATGCTGTTGAAGGCGGGCGTTTACAGGTCGAATTCAATATGGGCAAGCGGGCATGCTCAACTAACAAATTCCGACGGGGTTTCGCCGAACCCCATTTCGATTCAATACCTAATGCCAGCGGGAATGAAGCGCATAAAATTGGATACCGTATAATGAGCTATCATATTTTGCACGTCATGGATTACGGGTGCAGGCTCGTGCGCGAGCGCGGTCTGCTGGTATGCAAAAAAGACGGCAAAATATTGGGCAAAATAGCATTGGAGGATTTGCGCGCGGTGATTCTTCTCAACGGCGCGGTTTCGATTAGCGGAGACGTCATTGCCGCGCTGTCGGAATTTGACGCCGTGATAGTTCATTGCAGGGATTTTAAACCCGTCGGCATTACCGTTCCGAACAACCGCACTTACGACGCAAACGTAGTTTTAAACCAGTCCGCCGGAAACAAGAATCTTAACGGCGCAATCTGGCGTCGTCTGCTTGCCGCAAAAATCCGCAACAACGCCGAGTGCTTAAAGCAAATCGGAATCAAAAAATGCCGGTTGTTTTCAATGGCGCAATCGCAAAACACTTTGTTGAACGAATCGCTTTGCGCGAGGGAGTATTGGAAACATTATTTTCCGCAACTTGGCGAGTACGGAGTAGGGCGCGACCCCAAAAACGGAGATTCGAAAATAAATGTTTTGCTAAATTACGGATACGGAATGATGTCGGCAATAATCCACCGCGCGATTATCGTGGCTGGTTTGAATTGTCTGCTCGGCGTAAACCACAAAACATATTACAAAAATACGCCGCTTGTTCACGACGTGATTG
>JAJXPD010000163.1:0-1142 GCA_021641325.1 Opitutales bacterium | reverse complement strand
TCTACCAATTTATCACTGCCGACGGCGGAGCTTCGATTGCGGCTTGGTCGGTGTTCTTTGGCAAGTTTTTGCGCGACAGGCGAGTGAAAAAAGCTTCTGTTTCGATGAAATTGTGCGACGCCGCCGACTATCTTTGCGAAACACTTGCAAACACATATCGGCGCAAAGATTCGGGTGAATTGTGGACGCCAAATTTATAAATTTCAATGGCATGCAAAATCGAAAAAAGGAGTCCGTATAGAATGGGGTGGCTGATGGCGATGTTCGACTTGCCCGTGTTGCTCGACGAAGAGCGCAAAGAGGCGACCCGATTCCGAAACGCTTTGCTCGACGACGGATTTATCATGATTCAATACTCCGTGTATTCGCGTCCGTGCGTATCAATGGAGCGCATGAAAAAATATTATGAACGTGTTAAATCCTACGCTCCTACGACGGGAGATATAAGGCTTTTGTTTTTTACGGATAAGCAGTGGGCGACGAGCAAACTGGTTTGCCGTCGACCGAAGCGGCTTGAAAAAGTCCCCGAGCAGATTGAATTTTTTTCGGAGGGGGCGGAAGAGTTTTTCGCAAAACCGTCGCCACAGTACGAATTGGACAAGTCGGATAATAATTTTCTGCTGTTTTAGGTGTGAATAAAAAAATGCCGAATTTTAAGGTACAATGTAGAGCTTAAAATTCGGCATAATCAGTTAAGACTTTATAGCAAAATTATGGACTAATTATTTGGCACGCCATAAATTATGTCAAGTTTAATCTAAGAAAGAACACTTTGCTGTAAAGTCAAAACTTCTTGCCGTGGCTTCGTTCTGCGACATAAAATCTAAGAAAGAACACTTTGCTGTAAAGTCAAAACTATGTCAAACGTGCCACGACGCCATACACGAATCTAAGAAAGAACACTTTGAGCATATCTGTTTCCTTTTGGTTGATGGAATCTAAGAAAGATCACTTTGCTATAAAGTCAAAACTAATAAGTCTTTCCATTATGGGTAAAAGAAAATTTAAGAAAGATCATTTTGCTGTAAAGTCAAAACTGAGCATATCTGTTTCCTTTTGGTTGATGGAATCTAAGAAAGATCACTTTGCTAAATACAATGAACGCGTTGGCGGGGCAAGTGGGGCTTGCGGGGTGCGCAACG
>JAJXPD010000162.1:4282-4726 GCA_021641325.1 Opitutales bacterium | reverse complement strand
CACCTAATTACATAATATTCAGATTACCAACAAAAAGACAAAACAAAAACCAGAAGGACAGCCACAAAAATAAAAATCCCAGCCCTAAACTTCCTCCGACAGGCAACCTAAAAAAAACAAAATCAAAAATCTACCGCGCGATACATCGCGCACTAATATAAACAAAACTCTCGGCAATCCGCAAATATCCCAGCGCGGTTCTGCGGGGTACGGTTTGGCGAACAGGCGGGGCTCGCGCAGAAAACGAAAGGGGGCTGTACTTTCGTACTGCCCCCTTTTGCTTTTCGAGCAAGACTTGGCTGTGCGCCAAACAAGTCCCTCAGGTTCGCGCTACAACTGCTTGAAGAAGTCGTTTCCTTTGTCGTCTACGAGAATGAAGGCGGGGAAATCGACAACATCAATCTTCCAAATCGCCTCCATGCCCAACGCGGGATATTCAAGCAA
>JAJXPD010000162.1:0-4272 GCA_021641325.1 Opitutales bacterium | reverse complement strand
TTCTTGATGTTCTCCTTCGCCAAGAGAGCGGCTGGGCCGCCAATCGAGCCTAGATAGAAACCGCCGTGCTTTTTGCAGGAATCCGTTACAACCTGCGAACGGTTGCCCTTTGCAATCATAATCATGCTGCCGCCGTTCGACTGGAACAAATCGACGTAAGGGTCCATGCGGCCGGCAGTGGTCGGGCCGAAAGAGCCAGAGGGCATGCCTTCGGGGGTCTTCGCGGGGCCCGCATAGTAAATCGGGTGGTCCTTGATGTACTGCGGCAAACCCTCGCCCCTGTCGAGACGCTCTTTGAGCTTGGCGTGGGCGATGTCGCGGCCGACAATAATCGTGCCCGAAAGCTTCAAACGGGTCTTGACGGGATACTTTGTGAGCTCGGCAAGAATCTCCTTCATCGGGCGGTTGAGGTCGATTGCGACCGCGCCGTCGGCAGTGTTGACACTCTTGTATTCGGCGGGAATGTACTTGGCGGGGTCGGTTTCGAGCTGCTCGAGCCAAATGCCGTCCTTGTCGATTTTCGCCTTCATATTGCGGTCGGCGGAGCAGGAAACGCCCAAGCCGATGGGGCAGCTTGCGCCGTGGCGCGGCATGCGGATAACGCGGACGTCGAGGGCGAAGTTTGCGCCGCCGAACTGCGCGCCGATACCGAGCTTGCGGGTTTCTTCAAGCAGACGCTTTTCAAGCTCGACATCGCGGAACGCGTGCCCGAGCTTGTTGCCCTTGGTGGGCAGATTGTCGAGATACTTTACGGAAGCAAGCTTTACGTTTTTGAGGTTCGCCTCCGCGCTCGTGCCGCCGATTACCCACGCAATGTGATAGGGAGGGCACGCGGCAGTTCCCAAGCCCTTCATTTTTTCAATCATGAACGGAATGAGACGCTCGGGCGTGAGAATCGCCTTTGTTTCCTGATAGAGGTAGGTTTTGTTCGCCGAACCGCCGCCCTTTGCGACAAAGAGGAAATTGTACGAATCGGAATTCGTGGCGTAGATGTCGATTTGCGCGGGGAGGTTGCACTTGGTGTTGACCTCGTCCCACATGGTAAGCGGGGCGTTCTGCGAGTAGCGGAGGTTCTCCTGCGTGTAGCAGTCGTAAACGCCCTTTGAAAGATACTCTTCGTCCTCGACGCCCGTCCAAACGCGCTGGCCCTTTTTTGCGACGATTGTCGCAGTGCCCGTGTCCTGACAGAACGGCAGTTTGCCCATCGCTGCAACCTCGGCATTGCGGAGCATGGTGAGGGCGACGCTCTTGTCGTTGTCGCTCGCTTCGGGGTCTTTGAGGATTTTCGCGACGAGTTCGAGGTGCGCGGGGCGCAGGAAGAACGACACGTCGCGCATGGCAGAACGCGCGAGAAGCGCGAGACCTTCGGGGTCGATTTTAAGGATTTTCTCTCCGTTAAAATCGACGGTTGAAACGTAGTCTTTTGTCAGGAGGCGGTACTTGGTATCGTCCTTCCCTAGCGGAAACATTTTTTGGTATTCAAACGGTGGATTAGCCATAGGTTTTTATATAACAATTCTCGAATTTTCGGAATATGTGCAAATCGGAAAATTTTTACAAGCCAAAAGAGCGCGGCCGAAATTCGGGATTTTTGTTGAACCCTCCCCGATTTTTTGATTTCCATTGCGCGATGAAAAAATTTCTCTTGGCTTTAATTTCCGCTCTGCCGCTCGCGGCGGTCGCGGACATCGACAGAATCGGCGGAACGCTCGCGCCGTCAAGCGGAAACATTCCCGCGATTGAAAACACCGGCGGGAAAAATTATACCGTATCGGCAAAATTCGACCTTTCGAAAATCGCCGAAAAACGCGTCGTTTCGGCGAGGCTCGGCGCAGTTTGCGAAATGTCGGGCGGGCAGGATACAAGCCCCTCGATTACGGTCTCGCACATGGGGCGCGAGTTCGACGCCGCAACGCTTCTGGGCGCGGGCAAAATTCAGGACACATGCATCGACGCGGGCGACATCGTAAACGCCGCGCTCGCGCGGGGAGAAAAATCCGTGGAATTTAAGCTGTACTCAAAATGCCCCGACGGCGCAGTGCCGAAAATCACCGTAAAACACGCGACGCTCGTCGCGGCGTCGAACACCGATGTTTACAAGCTTGACGACATTCTGACGCCGATTTTTTCGGGCGGGAAAATCCGCGGAGAATCGGTCTTCCCGCTCGGAGGAAAGGACGGCTCGGCGGCGCGGGCAAAACTGCTTTTCGCCCCGCGGAAAATCGACGCGGCGTACACATACCGCTCCGGCGAAAAAACGCTTTTGCGGGAGGGGCGCGACTACAAAATTTCGGGAAACACCGTGGAATTTTTGGAGGGCGGCGCGGTCGAGACAGTCCCCTACTCCGCGATTTACGCCGACACAAAAGAGGCGGCCAAGAAAAACGGCGACTTCTTCTTTTTCGAAAACCTCGGCAAATACGCGTTCTTCGCCGAGGGCAAATGGTTCCACCAGCGGGACGTATTTTTTGACTACAAACATCAGGGACAATCATTTTTTAATTTGCCGAAACGCGGCGCAAAATCGCTGCCGAAAACAATGAAGCTTCTGAAATCGGGCAAGCCCGTGAAAATCGTCCTCTACGGCGACAGCATCTCCGCGGGCGCAAACGCGCCGTTCAGGGCGGACGCCGCGCCGTTCTCGCCTACGTGGGCGAAGAGCGTCGAAAAACGCCTGCAAAAAATCTACGGCAAAAACGTCGAGCTTCGCAACCGCGCCCTCGGCGGCACGACAATCGGCTGGGGCGAAAAGAACATCGCAAACCTCGTGCTGCCCGACAAGCCCGACCTCGTGATTCTCGCGTTCGGAATGAACGACACCTGCCCGCCCGAAACGCGCAGGGAAAAGCTCGAAAGCATGATTGCAAAAGTGCGCGGGCAAAACCCCGACGCCGAATTCATAATCGTAAGCTCCATGCGGGCAAACCCGCTCTGGCAAAAGCGCATGGCGGTTCAGGACGAATACCCGAAAATCGACAAGAGCCTCGAATGCGAATCCGTCGCCGTCGCGAACGTCCGCGCCGCACACGACGCACTGCTTCAAAGAAAACGCTACATCGACATGACGGGAAACAACGTCAACCACCCGAACAAATTTCTGATTTCGGTCTACGCGCAGACGGTTCTGAAACTCCTCGAAAAATAGAAGGCAAAAAAACAAAAAATCAGCGGCTTGGCACAAGGCGTCCCGCGGATTTTTTTGCGCGGCGCGGAATCCGAAAAAAAATCAATCCGCCGCAATTTCAATCAAATACAATCCGATTATATCGAAATCTGATATTGGTCTTTCGCGAAGTTGCGCAGGGCAAACAGCGACTTTTTCATCTCCATTTCTTCGAGGAAATTTATGATTTCCGCAAAGTCGGGAGTCTTCGACGGCGTTATCGAAACGTCGAACGACGTGTCGAGCGTTATGAGCTTTAAATTGCGTTCAAGGCGCGCGGCGGAGTCGGCAACGATTTTGCGGAAGCGTTCGGGCTTAATCCAGTCGGCGCGGCGCACGAGCGTTTCGATGTCGCCGAAATCTTTGAGCCACTTCGCGGCGGTTTTAGGACCCACGCCGTCGATTCCGCCGATGTTGTCGGCAGTATCGCCTATGAGAGCAAGGTACGCGGGTATCTGCGACGGCGGCACGCCGAACTTCGCCTTGACGCCAATCGAGTCAAGCTCCGTCCACTCCTTTGTGCGCGGCTTGGGCGGCAGAAGCTGGCGGATATTCGGCGAAACAAGCTGGGCGAAATCCTTGTCCGCGCTCACTATCGAAACCGATGCACCCGAAGCTTTCAGCCTGACCGCCGCGCTCGCAAGGAGGTCGTCGGCCTCCACGCCCTCGCATTCGGTAGGCTCAAAGCCGAACAGCTCGCAAAGGTATTTCATGTGCGGAATCTGCTTGCGGAACGCGTCGGGAGCTTCCGCGCGGTTCGCCTTGTATTCGGGATAGATTTCCAAGTGGCGTTTCGAGCCGCCCCTGTCGAAAAATACCGCGCTTGAATGCGGAGTGTCCGACGACGACAGTTTCAGCAGGCTTGCAAAAAACGCGTGGAGCGCGCCCGTGGGAAAACCGTCCGAGCGCGTGAGGTCGGGCATGGCGTAGAAGCACCTGAACGCGAGATTGTAGCCGTCTATTAAATAGTATTTCATGATAAAAATTCCGAAGCGCGATTCCGTTTTATTGAAAAATGTCCCACGCGAACCAGCATTCGCGGGCGAAGTAGAACGCCGCGAGAGCGGCGGCAAGAAGGAAGCAAACCTGAATCTGTTCAATGCTTTTGG
>JAJXPD010000161.1 GCA_021641325.1 Opitutales bacterium | reverse complement strand
CACGAAAATCCAACTTGCCAAGTACACCAAGCTGAAAGTTCTCACGCTTGCGGAACTCGCGGCGCAATGCCTGTAATGCCATGCCGCTTGTATCGTTAAGGGAAATTCTGCCCGAAGCGCGCCGCCAAAAGCGCGCCGTCGGGGCGTTCAATGTGGCGAACTACGAGTGCGCGCTCGGCGTTATCAGAGCCGCCGAGGGCGAAAAATCGCCCGTGATAATTCAGGTGTTCCAGCGTCTGTTCCGCTCCGAAAAGGGCGCGGACTTGGCGGGAACGCTGCTGCGCATGGCGCACAGGTGCTCGCAGCCCGTCGTTGTCCACCTCGACCACGGCGCGGAGGCATCGCAGGTTCGCGACGCCCTCGCGGCGGGATTCTCGTCGGTGATGTTCGACGGCTCGAAGCTTCCGTTCGACGAAAACGCCGCTCTCACGAAATACTCCGCCGACTACGCGCACGCCGTCGGCGCGAGCTGCGAGGGCGAAATAGGGCACGTCGCCATGGGCGACGAAAGCGCGATTACGACCGTTGAGGACGCCGTGAAATTCTACGACGCCACAAAGGTGGACGCCCTCGCGGTGTCGGTCGGCACCGTCCACGGCTTCTACACCGCAGAGCCTAAAATCGAGGTCGGGCGTTGCCGCGAAATCGCCGACGCCCTTCCCGAAGTTCCGCTCGTGCTCCACGGCGGTTCGGGAACTCCCCCGCAGGACGTCCGCGCGCTCATCGAAAACGGCGTTTCCAAAATCAACATCGCAACCGAGTACATGGACACTTTCCTGAAATCGGTAAAAAAACAGCTCGATTTGCTCGACGGAAAATTCAGGCCAATCGACCTGTTCATGGACCCCGTAGTCGACGACTGCGCCGCGCACGTTTCGCGGCTGATTCGCTTCTTCGCGGGAAAATAGGGAATGCGGGGCGTCCGTCCCGACTGCGGACGCCCCGATTTTTTCGAAACTCAAACCACGGCGTTATTATGAACAGGGAAAAAAGCAACGAGATTTACAAATGGGTTCTGCTCGGACTTCTATGGGTGGCGTACTTTTTGCAGCAGGGCACGCGGCAGATTTACAACGCCGTAATTCCGCAGATACAGTCGGACTTCGGCGTAGATTCCGTGCACATCGGGCTTGTGGCGACGGTCTTCACTTTCACCTACGGAATCTGCGTGCCGCTGGCGGGAATCGCAAGCGACATTTTCAGGCGCAAATGGGTAATCGTAATCGGGGTGGGGCTGTTCAGTTTGGGGATATTCTTTTCGTCGTTCGCAAGCTCAATCGGCATTCTTCTTATCACATACGGCCTGCTGAACGGAATGGGGCAGAGCTTCTACTTCCCGCCCGCGTCGTCGCTGATGGGGCAGCTTCACAGCGAACGCCGCTCGACGGCGTTTTCGATACACCAAACCGCACAGTATTTGGGCGTCGTGATTTGCAGCTGCGTGGCGGGCTATTTGGGAATGCTAAAACCCGTGGCGGGCTTTTCGGGCTGGCAGTTGCCGTTTCTGCTCTTCGGCGGAATCGGCATAGTCTGGGCGTTGATTCTTGCGTTCACGATGCGCTATTCGCGCCCGACGCCGCCGACGGTCTCGCGCGTGGAAATCGCTAAATCCTTCAAGGAGGCGTCGCTGATGATGGTTCGCAAGCCGTCCGCGCTAATACTTTCGCTCGCGTTCGGCTTCATGGTCTACGTGGACATAGGCTTCAAAACGTGGATGCCGACATACCTCTTCGAGACCTACGGAATGTCAATCGGCGAGGCGGCGTTCAACGCCGTGATTTGGCACTACGCGGGCGCGTTCCTCGGCGTAATGATAGGCAGCAGGGTTATCGACAGGCTCGTTATGCGGAAAATCCACACGGCGCGTTTCGACGCCGACATCGCGGGCTACTTCTTCGCCGCGCCGTTCATATACCTGATGGCGAACGCGTCGGGGCTGCCGATATGCATTCTGGCTCTCTTCCTTTTCGGCGTGTTCAAGGGCGTTTGCGACGCGGGCATTTTTGCGTCGTTCCTCGACGTCATCGTTCCGCAGTACAGGGCGTCGGCGATGGGAATCATGCTCTGCGTGGGCTTTGTGATTGGCTCGACGGCGTCAACGGTGCTCGGCTTCATGCGCGACCACTTGGGGCTGACCGCGGGGATTTCCTCGCTTGCGCTGCTCTATTTTGTAAACGCCGCGATGATTTTTGCCGCAAGAAAATTTTTCTTCCGCCGCGACTACGAAGGTTAGGCGGGATAGTGTTGGTGAAAAACGCCCGACGTTCCCTTGCGGATCGTCGGGCTTCCTTTTTCTCGATTTTTGCCGACTTGGATTGCGGCGCGGTTTTATTCGCGCACTCCGAATTTGTAAACGCAGGCGTGCCTGTATTCGCCGCCCGCGCGGAGGACGGGCGACGGAAAATTCGGCTTGTTCGGCGCGTCGGGGAAGTTTTGCGTTTCGAGGGCGATTCCCGCAAAACGCGCGTAGGGAAGCCCGTTCTTGCCGTTTTCGCGCGAGGCGAACGTTCCGCCCGCAAAAAATTGCAGCCCCGGCTGGTCGGTGAACACTTGCAGCTCGCGTCCCGACTGCGGGTCGTACAGCGCCGCCGCAAGCTCCGCCTTGCCCGATGCGCCAGCGTTCAGAACCCAGTTGTGGTCGTAGCCGCAGCCGCGTTTGAGCTGCTCGTTTTCGTCGCCGATTCGTTCGCCGATACGCGCGGGATTGCGGAAATCGAAAGGAGTGCCGCGCACGTCGGCAAGCTCGCCCGTCGGGACGAGGTTTTCGTTCACGGGGGTGTATCTGTCGGCGAAAATTTGCAGAATGTGGTCGGAGGTGTCGCCGATTCCCTCGCCGTGCAGATTGAAGAACGAGTGGTTGGTGAGGTTTACGATTGTGTCGGCGTCGCTTTCGGCGCGGTAGGAAATTTTCAGCGCGTCGTCGTCGCCGAGTTCGTAGCGCATGTCGACGGTCAGAGTCGCGGGGTAGCCCGCGTCGCCGTCGGGAGATACAAGGCGCATGTCGATTTTCCCTTCGTCGGCGTCGAGCACGTCCCAAACCAGCATGTCGAAGCCGCGCGAGCCGCCGTGGAGGGCGTTCGAGCCGTTGTTTTTTTCGAGCAGGTATGTTTTGCCGTTAAGCTCAAATTCGCCGTTTGCGATTCTGTTTGCGAAGCGTCCGACCGCCGCGCCGAAAAACCGTGCCGCCTTGAAATTTACATATTCGCCGAGCGTTTTGTGCCCGAGAACGACGTCGGCAAAACCGCCGCGCCTGTCCCGCGCGAACAGCTCGACGATTCTTCCGCCGAAGTTCGTTATGGCCACTTCCGTGCCGTTTTTGTTTTTGAGTGTGTAAAGCGACGTTTTTTTCGAATCTACCGTCGATTCGAAGTCGGATTTTTCGATAGCGGAGAGCAACTTTTTCACGCCGAAAATTTAACGCGTTTCGCGCGCGGAAGTCGAGCCGAAAACGCCGTCTCCGCCGAATTTTCCGCGCCGCGTTTTCCGTTCGCTGCGAAGAGCAGACCGCAAAAAAAATCCCGACGGGGCGCGTCGGGATTGTCGGTTAAAAACGTTCGTATTCGGCAGATTCTACGAATTTTCGAGGTTTTTCATTTCGCGGTGCGCCGCGCGGTTGCGGGCGTTCGCGTCGAGAATCCTCTTGCGCATTCTGATATTGTGCGGCGTTGCCTCTACAAGTTCGTCCGCCTCGATGAACTCGATTGCGCGTTCGAGCGAGAATTTTTCGGCGGGGGTGAGCACTACCGTCTGCTCTTTGTACGACATTCTGATATTCGTCAGGTGCTTTTCGCGGCAGGGGTTTACGAGCATTTCGATTCCCTTCGGCTCGTAGCCCACAATCTGCCCCGCGTAGATTTGCTCCTGCGGCTCGACGAACAGGCGTCCGCGCTCTTCGAGAATCAGCAGCGCAAAGCGCGTCGATACGCCGTTTTCGATTGAAACCAGCCTGCCCGACGGGTTTGTGGCGAACTCTCCGCAGTAGGGCGCGTATTCGCGGAAGAGGTGCGAGAACACTCCGTGCCCCGACGTCGTGTTCATCAGTTCAAGCTCGAAGCCGATAAGCCCGCGCGTGGGCATTCGCGCGGTAATGCGCGTGCGCTTGCTTATTTCGGAGGTTTCCATTTCCTCGATTTGCGCCTTGCGGGCGGCGAGCATTTTCATGATTGCGCCCGTGTTGTCTTCGGGGGCTTCGACGTATACGGTTTCGAAAGGTTCTAGCAGCCTGCCGTCGGCGTCGCGGTGCATGAGCACTTTCGGGCGCGACACGCAGACCTCGTAGTTTTCGCGGCGCATCGTTTCGACAAGAACCGCAATCTGCATGGCTCCCCGCGCGAAGATGTTGAAGACGCCCGCCCTGTCGGTGTCCTCAACCTTGATGGAAATGTTCGTGCGCATTTCGCGTTTGAGGCGTTCGCCGACGACTCTCGACGTTACATTTTTGCCGTCCTGCCCCGCGAGCGGGCCGTCGTTGATTGAAATTTCCATCGAGACCGTCGGCGGGTCGATTGCCACGAAGGGCAGGGGCTGCATGTCCTCGCGCCCGCAGAGCGTTTCGCCGATGTCCACGTTTTCGAACGCCGCGACGCCCACGATATTGCCCGCAACTCCGACCGCCGAGTCTTCCGTGCCGAGCTTTGAGTATTCGAAACAGCGCAAAACCTTTCCCGAAAACTTCGAGCCGTCGCCTTTCATGAGCCAGACGGTGTCGCCCTTTTTGACGCTGCCCGATGTAATTTTTCCGATTGCGACCCTGCCGACG
>JAJXPD010000160.1:4521-4787 GCA_021641325.1 Opitutales bacterium | reverse complement strand
CTACTACTACGAAGGCTACGAAAAGCCGAAGGAATAATGCGCGCATCGGCATTTTTAGGTGGAGCAAATTCAACTCATACTTTTTCGCTTCAAAAAGCGTGTTAGTGTAGAGCGGTGGACTTGTAGTCGCTTGGCGATTGCCCCAACTGCCATATTTTCGCGCAGCATTTCGTTGATATATTCTTTTTGGGGCGTCAGTTTAAGTGCATTGTTGTTTTTCCCTTTAGGGCGACCAAGTTTTATGCCTTCGGCTTTCTTCCGAGCGA
>JAJXPD010000160.1:3181-4511 GCA_021641325.1 Opitutales bacterium | reverse complement strand
ACGTCCTTTCTACCTCGGCGGAAAGTCCGAAGGCGAATGCAAGCACTTTTGAATTTATATTGTCGCCCAATTCGTAGTTTTCTTTTACGGTTATCAGTTTTGCCTCCACCCGCATTAGCGTATTTAAAATTCCCATAATTTCCATTAAACTTCTGCCTAAGCGAGATAATTCCGACACAATTAGCGTGTCGCCGCGTTTTATCCGTTTTAATAGTTTGCCGAGTTTTCGCTCTTGAAGGCTTACCCGAGAGCTTATTGTTTCCTCAATCCAACGTTCCACGGCAAAATTCTTTTTGCGGCAAAAAGTTTCTATTTCGTAGCGTTGATTTTCTAACGACTGTTTGTCGGTACTTACTCTAATATATGCGTATATCATAATTTATTATTTGTTGATTGCTATTGAAAAAATAGTTGACGAAAAGTTGCCCCGAAAGTAGCTTTTAAATGTTCGTTTTTTTGCTACATTGGTTGTTTTGCCTGTCTGTTTGCATATTGTTTATCCGCCAAAAAATTTTTCGAAGTAGTTTTGTATTAATACGCTTCATTTCAATAAGATAGGATACGTCTGCGCGTTTTGTTGTATGGATTGGTAATTTTGCATTATCCAATCTTGAGCCTTCTCAAAAAAACGAAGGATATTTTGCGCCATACTCGCGTTTGTCATTTGGGGCGTTTACTTTTGTTATCCGTTTACGGGGGCGCAAAATGAAGATGTTTGACAACATAAACACCTTCGTTAAGGACGACCTTAAAGCCGAAATCCGCGAAAACAGCAGGTTGTCTATCGCGGCCGCCTGTTTTTCGATATACGCCTATCAGGAGTTGAAAACGCAGCTCGACAGTATTTCCGAACTGCGATTCATCTTCACATCGCCCACGTTTACCACTGAAAAGGCGTCGAAAGCCAAGCGCGAATTCTTCATTCCCCGCGCCGACCGCGAAAAGTCGCTTTACGGAACGGAATTCGAGTTAAAGCTGCGCAACGAGCTAACCCAAAAGGCAATCGCGCAAGAGTGCGCCGAATGGATTCGCCAAAAAGTGAAGTTTCGCTCGAATATCACAAACGAGCAAATCGGCGGCTTCTTGAATATCGAGTCGCCGCAGCCGTTCACCTACCTGCCGCTAAACGGTTTTACCACGGTTGATATCGGTTGCGAACGCGGCAACAACGCTTTCAATTTCGTCCACAGGTTTGAAGCCCCGCTTACCCAAACTTACATTCAAACATTCAATTCCATTTGGAACGACAAAACAAAGCTCCAAGACGTAACCGACATCGTCATAGAAAACATTTCGGCGGTCTATCGTGAAAACCCGCCCGAATTCATCT
>JAJXPD010000160.1:1772-3171 GCA_021641325.1 Opitutales bacterium | reverse complement strand
AATTCATCTACTTTATAACGCTTTACAACATTTTCAGCGAATTTTTGGAGGACATCTCCGAAGACGAACTGCCCAACGAGGCGCTCGGCTTTAAGGAAAGCGTTATCTGGAAAAAGCTTTACGACTTCCAAAAAGACGCCGCCCTTGCCATCATCAACAAGCTTGAACGCTACAACGGCTGCATTCTTGCCGACAGCGTGGGGCTCGGCAAGACATTTACGGCGTTGGCGGTTGTAAAATACTACGAAAACCGCAACAAAAGCGTGCTTGTGCTTTGCCCCAAAAAGCTCGAAAGCAACTGGCACACCTTTAAGGAAAACTACAAAAACAACCCCCTGCGCGAAGACAGGCTTCGCTACGATGTGCTCTTTCATACCGACCTTTCGCGAACAAGCGGAAAGTCGAACGGGCTTGACTTGGCGCGGCTCAACTGGGGCGCATACGACCTTGTCGTTATAGACGAATCGCACAATTTCCGTAGCGGCGGGCAAATTTACGGCGACGACGAACAGCGCGAAAACCGCTACCTGCAACTTTTGTACAAAGTTATCCGCGACGGCGTAAAGACGAAAGTGCTTATGCTTTCGGCAACGCCCGTAAATAACCGCTTTGGCGATTTGCGCAATCAGCTTGCCCTTGCCTACGAGGGCGATTCTTCCAACATCGACGGCAAGCTCAACACAAAGCGCGGCATAGACGAAATTTTCCGCCGAGCCCAAGGCGCATTCAACGCGTGGAGCAAACAGCCGCTCGAAAAACGCACAACCGCCGACCTTCTCGACCGCTTGGATTTCGACTTCTTCAAGCTTCTCGACAGCGTTACAATAGCGCGTTCGCGCAAGCATATCGAAAAGAATTACAACACCGCAGCAATCGGCAAGTTCCCGACGCGCCTGAAACCGATATCGCTTAACCCCTGCATTACAACGCTAAAACGCGCAATCAACTACACGGAAATCTTCGAGCAACTGCAATGCCTTACGCTCAGCGTGTATTTGCCGTCCAACTTCGTCTTCCCGAGTGCGCTGGCAAAATACGACGACCAATATTCAAGCGACGTCAGCACAAACGTGCGCTTCACCCAGCGCGACCGCGAAAAAGGAATCCACCGCCTTACGGGAATCGGGCTTTTGAAGCGTCTTGAAAGCTCGGTTTATTCGTTCCGCCTTACGCTTGAACGCATAAAGGCATTTAACGAAAAGACAATCCGCATAATCGACCGCTTTGAAAAATCGGCGTCGGCTGACTTGTTCGAAATGGAAGACCTTAAAACTCAGGCGGAACTCGACGCAGACGACGGCGACAGCGACCTTTTCACCGTAGGGCGCAAAGTGAAATACGAGCTTGCCGACATCGACTGCACCTCTTGGCGCAAAGAACTTGAAAGCGACGTCGAGAA
>JAJXPD010000160.1:0-1762 GCA_021641325.1 Opitutales bacterium | reverse complement strand
GACCTGCTTCTTGCGATGATAAACGACATCACGCCCGAGCACGACAACAAGCTGAATACGCTTCTTGCGCAGATTGACGAAAAAATCGCCTACCCAATAAATGCCGGCAACCGCAAAATCATAATCTTTACCGCCTTTGCCGATACCGCAAACTACCTTTACGACCACGTTTCAAAATACGCCCTCGAAAAATACGGAATGCACACCGCCATTGTTACGGGCGAAGTTGCGGGGCGTTCGAACGTGCCGAAAATGAAGACCGATTTGAACACGGTTCTCACCTGTTTTTCGCCCATATCGAAAGAAAAGTCGCTACTTTCGCCCGACGACAATTTCAATATCGACATTTTAATTGCAACCGACTGCATCTCGGAAGGGCAAAATCTGCAAGATTGTGATTATCTCGTAAATTACGACATTCATTGGAATCCCGTCAGAATCATCCAGCGCTTCGGGCGCATAGACCGTATCGGCAGCCATAACGACAAAATCCAGCTCGTAAATTTCTGGCCCGATATGGAGCTTGACGATTACATAAATCTGAAAAACCGCGTCGAGACCCGTATGCGCATTACCGTTATGACCGCAACGGGCGTCGGCTCCGACAACATAATTGACGGCGGCGACGAAGACCTTGAATACCGCAAAAAGCAGCTCGAACGCCTGCGCGACGAAGTCATAGACATCGAGGAAATGAATTCGGGCGTGTCCATTATGGACTTGGGGCTTAACGAATTTCGTCTCGACCTGCTCGACTATATCAAAAAACACGGCGACCCGAACAATATTCCGTCGGGACTTTGCGCCGTTGTGCCCGCGTCTGCCGACAACCCCGCGGGCGTTGTGTTCGTGCTGCGCAACGTTAACGAAAGCGTCAATATAGACAGGCAAAACCGCCTGCATCCGTTCTATATGGTTTACATCACAAGCGGCGGCGATGTTCACCTAAACCACCTGCAACCAAAAGAATTGCTCGACGCCATGCGCGTGCTTTGCAAGGGCAAAACAGAACCCATTCCAGCCCTCTGCAAAGCCTTTAATCGCGAAACCGCCGACGGCAGGAAAATGGGCAAATACTCAAAACTTTTGGGCGACGCCATAAAATCCATCATATCCGTAAAGGAGGAAAGCGACTTCGACAGCCTTTTCTCGGCGGGCGGCACATCCGCGCTTGAAAACGACATCAAGGGCTTGGACGACTTCAAGCTTGTGTGCTTCCTTGTTGTAAAGGAGGCGAAATGACGGATTTCCCCCAGTCAACATTCGTCGGCAAAACTTTTTCCGAATCGAAGTTTTTCAGAAAACTTGCGCTTTCCAAAAAGACACTGCCTTTCGGCAATATCGAAAAAATCGTCTGGCGCAACAAGCTTTCCGCCAGAACGCTCAACGTTCAGGACGGCGCGCGCGTTAAGGAAATTCAAGTTTTCCACGTCATATTGCGGGAGGATAAACCCGTAGACGGAATTTTGCGGGCAATAGACAACGCCGTTGCCTACCAAATTCTGTTTCTCGTTCAGCTTGGCGAAAAATTCCAAGCGTGGATTGGCTATAAGGAAGCCGACTTAAACGGCGTAAGCCTTACCGTAAAAACCTACTATAAGACCGATTGGACGGACCTTGAAAGCCTGCCCATTGCCGTTTGCGGGCTTACGCTCGACGACGTTTACGCAAATTTTATCTCGCAAATAAACGAAAACGTCAAATCCGCGCCCGAAACCGATTTGCGTACGCGCGTAAACACCGCCGACGATATCGCCAAACT
>JAJXPD010000159.1:906-4790 GCA_021641325.1 Opitutales bacterium | reverse complement strand
CGGTTTTCGCTACCACGAAAACTCCCGCCTGTCCCCCCGCTCGGGCGCGAGCCGCAGACGCAAGGCGCGCCCCCCCTACGGAACTTCGGGCGCGAGTCGCGCCACCCGTCGGAACTTCGTTCCTTTCTGTGATAATGCGGCGCGGCTATAACCGCGCCTTTCCCCGATTAGTCCGTATTGGCTTCGCCAATTACTGGCGTTGGAATTATTCCTTGCAAAGAGAAAAACTAATTAAAATAGACGCGCTACGCGCGGATAAAAAGAAAAGCGGAAATCCCACAACATGGAATCTCCGCTTACCGATAAACTAAACTTTTATCCCAAAACAACCTAAAATCTTCGTGCGCCAGCACTCACTTATTAGGCGCGTCAAAATGCCCCTATAAGAGTGGCTTTGCGAGTGGCTCAGGGTGCGTGGCGTACTTGGCTATCCCAACGCTACGGTAGCTGTACGAAACGTCCTACTCCACTTTTATCCCAACGCAACCTAAAAATCTTCGTACGTTAGCACTCACTATTTAGGCGCGTCAAAGTGCCAGTATAAGGGCGGCTTTGCGCACGAAACAGGGCGCGTAGCATACTTGGCGTATGTAAGCGGTCTGGGGCGTGCGCGAAACGCCCTTAGACTGGTGCTTTCACGCGCCGTCTAAGCGCCGTGCGCGATAAGCTCCGCAATTTGTACGGCGTTCAACGCTGCGCCCTTCCAGAGTTGGTCGCCCGCAACCCAGAACGAAAGTCCGTTTTCGAACGCCAAATCCTTGCGGATTCTGCCCACGCCGCACTTTTCCTTATTCTGGAAATTGAGCGGAACGGGGTAGATTTTATTGTCGATGTCGTCCACAAGCTCCGCCCCTGGGAACGCCGCAATGGCGGCTCTTGCGCGTTCGACGTCTACGGGCTTTTCGAACTCGGCGTTGATTGCCACGCTGTGCGCGCGCATTACGGGAACGCGAACGCATGTTGTGGAATTGAGAACGGTCGGAAGTTCGAGAATCTTGCGGGTTTCGTTGAGCATTTTAAGCTCTTCTTTCGTGTAGCCGTTGTCGAGGAAAACGTCCACATGCGGAATGACGTTGTAGGCAATCTGGTAGGGATAGACGCTTACTTCGGGCTTTGTGCCCTCTACAATCGCCCTGTTCTGGGCTTTGAGTTCCTCCATCGCCGCGACGCCCGTGCCCGACACCGCCTGATATGTAGCGGCAAAGAAACGCTTCAAGCCGAATTCCCTGTGGAGGGGGCAGAGAGCCATGAGAGAAATCGCCGTCGTGCAGTTCGGGTTGGCGATGATGTTCTTGTGCCCCTTGATTGCGTGCGGGTTGACTTCGGGCACGATAAGCGGGACGTCGGGGTCCATTCTGAACGCCGAGCTGTTGTCGATTGCGATGCACCCGCGCTTTGCGCATTCGGGGACGAGCCGCTTGGAGGGCGTGCCGCCCGCCGAGAAAATGGCGATGTCGAAGCGCGAGAAGCATTCGGGTTTTGCCTCCTCGACGATAAAAGTTTTGTCTTCGAATTTTATTTCCTTGCCCGCCGAGCGCGACGATGCCATTAATGTCAGAGACTCCATTGGAAAGTTTCTTTTGAAAAGAAGCTTTATGAGTTCTTGTCCGACGGCGCCGGTCGCGCCCACGATAGCAACTTTATACTTTTTATTCATGAATATTTTTTTAGCTAAAATGTTGGAAGCCTGCAATAGGCTGAATGTAAAACCTTCGAAATATCTTATATACGCGTCGATTGGCGAGCAAAAACTTTACGTTTTTTCAAAAAACACGCTTTTAAAGACCTACCCCATATCGACATCGCGCGCCGCGACGAGCTGCGTAAGGGACTCTCTCGGCACTCCGACGGGGCTTCATAAAATCGACGGAAAAATCGGCGCAGACGCCCCGCTCGACACGGTTTTCCGCGGGCGCGTCCCCTGCGGGCTGATTTGCGAGCAGACGCCCGAAGAACAAAAGAAGAACCTCATCACCGCGCGAATCATGCGTCTGCGCGGCTTGGAGAACGGCGTGAACGCGGGCGGCGACGTAGACACCTACGCCCGCTACGTCTACATTCATGGGACGAATCAGGAGGACAAAGTGGGAACGCCCAACAGCCACGGCTGCCTGCTGCTAAAAAACGCGGACGTTGCGGAGCTTTTTGATGTTGTAAACGACGGCTCGCTCGTGCTAATCTGCATGTAGATTTTTTATGCGAAGCATTCTCATAGTTGACGACGAAAAACACACGCGCGACGGGCTGTCCGCGGTTCTCGCCGATTCATACGACGTTTTCGCCGCCGCAGACGCCGACGAGGCAATCAAAATGCTCGACGCCGAACCTTTCGACGCCGTTATTACCGACCTCCGCATGGCGGGAAAGTCTGGCATGAGCGTGATAGACAAGACAATCTCCATGCCCGAAAAGCCCGTCTGCATAATGCTCACGGCGTACGGGAACATGGAAACCGCGGTGGAGGCAATGAAGCACGGAGCTACGGATTTTCTCGCGAAGCCCGTAGACATCGACAGGCTCGAAAAAACGCTCTCCGACGCGCTCGACAGGCGCGACGCGCAGAAAAGCGAGGCTGACATCAAGAAGCGCGAGCACGTCGCCGCCGTGAAGAAATCGCACGGGGAGGACGCGGTGGTCGCCACAAAGCACGTCGAGACGGGCTGCCTCATCGCCACGGGCAAAAAAATGCGCGAAGTGGTGGACAAGGCGGTTCAGGTTGCGCACTCAAAGGCGACAGTCATGATTACGGGCGAGACGGGAACGGGCAAAGAGCTAATCGCCCGCCTCATACACTCGTCGTCGCCGCGCAAGGACAAGCCTTTCCTTCCCGTCCACTGCGCCGCGCTTCCCGCAAACCTCCTTGAAAGCGAGCTTTTCGGCTATGAAAAGGGCGCGTTCACGGGCGCTGCCCAGCGCAGAATAGGACGCTTCGAAGCGGCGGACGGCGGCACAATCTTCCTCGACGAAATCGGGGAAATCGACGCGCAGACGCAGGTCAAGCTTTTGCGCTTTTTGGAGACAAAGACTTTCGAAAGGCTCGGCAGCACGCAGAGCATTACGGTGGACGTGCGCGTTGTGTGCGCCACAAACAAGGACCTCAAAGCCATGAGCGAGCGCGGCGAATACCGCGAAGACCTCTACTACCGCCTGAACGTTGTGGAAATAAAAATTCCGCCGCTGCGCGAGCACAGGGAGGACATAGAGCCGCTGCTGAAATCGTACATAGGCTACTACGCGCGCGAAAACGGCGTAGAGCCCGTGGAAATTTCGCCCGAAGCTCTCGACATTCTCGAAAAATACGAGTGGCATGGCAACATCAGGGAGCTTAGAAATTTCGCCGAAAACATCGTGGTAATGAGCCCCGCCCGCAGGCTCGAGGCAAAAGACCTCGACCCGAAATTCACGCTTCCGCCGCGGCACGAAAGCCCGACGCTCTCGAAAAAAGAGAACGAGGCGGAGCTTATCAGAAAGGCGTTGGAGGCTTCCGGCGGAAACAAAAGCAGGGCGGCGGAAATGCTCGGAATCAGCCGCCGCACGATCCACAGGAAGCTCGACGAATTCAAACGCGGATAGCATGGGCGCGGATCTGAAAAACATTGCGAAAGTGTCGTTCGGGACGGTCGGCTCGCGCGTGATGGGGCTTGTGCGCGACTCCGCCACAATGGCGTACATGGGAATCGGCGCGGTTAGCGCGGCATACACATTCGCATTCACCCTCCCCAACCTCTTCCGCAGACTCCTCGGCGAGGGCGCGCTGACTTCGGCGCTGATTCCGATTTTCTCGCAGACGCTCAAAAACGACGGCAGGGAAAACGCGTTCGCGTTCCTCAACAGGGTGCTCACGCGCGGCGGAATTTTGATGACGGCGCGCGCCGTGCTGGGGT
>JAJXPD010000159.1:0-896 GCA_021641325.1 Opitutales bacterium | reverse complement strand
TTTCGACGCCGAACAGCAGAGGTTTCTCCTCGGTGCAAGCTTCTCGGCGGTGCTCATGCCCTACCTTACGCTCGTGTGCCTTGCGGCGGTGTTTTCGGGGGCGTTGAACGCGCTCGGCTCGTTCGGAGTTCCGTCGATTACGCCGGCTCTGCACAACCTCTCGATTATAGGCGGGCTTGCGGCGGGAGTCGCGCTCTTCGGCTCGGAAGACGCGGTTTCGATTGCGTACTGCATGTGCGCGGGCTGGCTTGCGGGGGGCTTCATACAGCTTGCGCTGCCCGCGTACTGGCTGTCGAAATGCGGCTGGAAATTTTCGTTCGACCTCTCGCCGTCGCCCGCGCTGTCGGAACTGTACGCGCTGTTTTTGCCCGCGCTCGTGGGGGCGGCGGTGTTCCAGCTGAACGTGTTTGTCTCGAAAATGCTCGCGCTGTTCCTCAACGACGCGGCTCTCCCTACGCTCTACCTTTCGAGCAGGATTCTCGAATTTCCGCTGGGAGTGTTCACGCTCGCAATCGCGACGGTCTATTTCCCGAAACTATCAAAGCTGGGAGACTCCGGCGCCGAGTTCAGGCGCGAGTACTCAAACGGGCTTGTTGTGACGATGGGAATCGCAATACCCGCAATGTTCGGGATTATCGCGACTTCACGCGACATCTTGGCCCTGCTTTTCGAGTGGGGTCTGTTCGGGACGAAGGACGTAGACGTCTGCCTGCCCGTGCTGATTGTAAGCGTCATAGGGCTGCCTTTCTTCGCGCTCTCGACATTCGCCACGCGCGGATTCCACTCTACAAAAGACACGCGCACGCCCGTGAAAGTGTCGTACTGGGCGTTTGCCGCAAACGTCGCGCTGTCGCTTGCGCTGATGTTCCCGTTCGGAGCGGCGGGGCTTGCGGGGG
>JAJXPD010000158.1 GCA_021641325.1 Opitutales bacterium | reverse complement strand
TCGCACCCCGACGACATCATGAAAAATTCCGACGGCACTCTCAACGAAACCTACGTTTCGGTGTCGTCGCCCGCCTACCGCAGGGAGGCGGCTGAATCGCTGCGGCAGTTCATCGAATACTGCGAGGCGCACTACCCCGACAACATGGCGGGCTACCACCCCGCGGGCGGAAATTCGCGTGAATGGTTCTACGGCGGAACGTGGCACAGCTCGTTCAGCGGCTACGACAAAAACACGCTCGCGGCGTGGCGCGTCTGGCTGAAAAAAAAGTACGGTACGCCCGAAAACCTCGCAAAGGCGTGGAACTGCGCCGCGCCCGACTCCTTCGAAAAAATCCCCCTCCCAACGCAGGCTGAGCGCGAAGCCCCCGCGTACATCATCGACCCAAAGACCCAGTGGAAGCTCGCCGACCTCAATCTCTTCCTGCAAGACGAGATGGCGGACACCGTCCTCGGGCTCGCAAAAGTAATCCGCAAATCCGCGCCGAACAGGCTCTCGATTTTCTTCTTCGGCTACGGGTTCGAATTTTCGGGCGTGCGCAACGGTCCGGCGTTTTCGGGGCACTACGCGCTTTCGAAAATCTTGAAGTCGCCCGACATCGACGCGGTGTCCGGTCCGATTTCGTACGCCGACAGAAATTTCGGCGACGGCAAAACGACAATGGGCGCGACGGAATCAATCACGGATTCGGGCAAGCTCTGGATTGACGAAGACGACACCTCAACATACCTCGCCCCGCGCGACGGACGCGACTACCCCGGCAAATATTCGGGGCTTTACACGCGCAAAGACTCGCGCGAAGTTCTGCGCCGCAACCTCGCGCAGGAGACCGTCCGCAACAACGGCGTCTGGTGGATGGATCTCTTCGGTCAGGGCTGGTTCGACGACAAAAATCTCTGGCGCGAAATGAAAAGCTTTGCAAAGCCCGAACGCGACATCATCGCCCGCCCCCTCCCCTACCGCCCGCAAATGCGCCTCGTCATGGACGAAACCTCCATGTGCATGGTGGCGGCAAAAGGCGCGGCGGGAATCACAACAAACAGGCTGATGGCGTTGGGAAGGGTTGCGGCAAACCGCTCCGGCGTGCCGTTCGGGCAGTACCTGCTTCCCGACGTTCTCGCCAAGCCCGAAGCCGCAAAGCTCAACGCAATGCTTTCGGTCTACGCGCTGAACGCCGACCAACGCGCCGCGTGCGCCGCCCTGCGCGAGAAATCGGCGAACATCTGGGCGTGGCTTCCCGCCTACATCGACACTGACAGGCGCGAATTTTCGACCTCCGCAACAGAGGAGGCAACGGGCTTCAAAGTCAAGCGCATCACCGCGAAAGCTGCGGCAACACCGACCGAAGACGGCACAAAAATCGGGCTGAAACCGATAACGGGCACGGAATACGCAATGCCGCTGCTCTCGCCGATTCCCGAAAGCGGCGACCTTGTGCTTGCGAAATTCGGAAACGGCTCGCCCGCAATAGTCCTGCGCAAAAGCGGCAAGCACCCGCAGCTTTTCTGCGGCGTGCCCGAAATCCCCACTGAGCTTTACCGCCACATGGCGGAGCTTGCGGGGGCGCACGTCTACAACAAGCAGGGAGCGGTGGTCTACGCAAACGGCGCGTACATCTCGGTCGTGGCGGTAGAGGACGGCGAATACGAAATCGACCTCGGGCGCGACGGCGCGGTCTACAACGCCCTTAGCGGAAACAAACTCGGAAACTCGCGGACGCTCACGCTCAAAATGAAAAAGGGCGACTGCCGATTCCTGCGGCTGGGCAGAGGCAACTCCGACCTGTAAACCGCCCGCGCGACAAAAAAGAGCCTCCGCTTGGAGGCTCTTTTTTTGTGTGCCTATTTCGACCGCAGCGTTTCGGTTTTCGGAGGCGGCAGAGTTGTACATTTCGAAAAATCTTTTCCACGAAGCTTCGGGCGAAAAGCTTTCGTATTCGTCCCTATTCAAAGTATCGCTTATTATTTTGTAGGATTCCACATTCGTAAAATATTCGGCTATGTAGAACAGCTCCGTTTCGAAAACGCAGGGTTCGGGAAGCTCCGACGCCCTCGCGAATTCGTCCGCCGAATAGCCTCGCACGCCCGAAGCCGCAAGCCTGCGCGGCGCGCGCGACAAAAAATTTGGGAAGAAGGGTTTTCATTTGCCGTTTTTCATTTCGCTGCGCCGCTCTTCAAGCTCAGCCCAGCGGGTCATCAGGCGTTCGTCCTCGGCGTCGATTTCCTGCATGCGGGCGTTGATTGCTTCGAGCTTGTCGAAATTCGACACCACAAAATTCTGGTCTTCGAGCTTTGCGGCAAGCTCGGCGCGTTCCGCCTCCAACGCCTCTATTTTCGCGGGAATTGTCTCCAACTCCTCGCGCTCCCTGTTTGTGAATTTGTCGCGGCGTTTCGGGGCGGGAGCGGCGGATTTTTCGGAAACCGCGGGCTTTTCGGTCTTCGCCGCGCGTTTCGACGCCGCCTGCGACGCCCTGAATTTTTCCCACTCGTCGTAGCCGCCGACAAGCTCCGAAACCGAGCCGTCCTCGCCGAAGCAGAAAACGCCGCTTACGATGTCGTTCAAAAATTCGCGGTCGTGGGAGACAAGCAGAATCGTGCCGTCGAAGTTCACGAGCGCGCTTTCGAGAATCTCGATTGTCTGCATGTCGAGGTCGTTCGTAGGCTCGTCGAGAACGAGCACGTTGGCGGGGGTCGCGAACATCTTTGCGAGCATGAGCCTGTTTTTTTCGCCGCCCGAAAGCGTGCCGATGTCGCTCAAAATCTGCGACGGCTCGAAGAGAAAATTTTGCAGGTAGCCCATGACGTTCTGCTTCGCGCCGTTGACCGTTACGAAGTCCGAACCGCCGCCGACGAAATCGCACAACCGCATGCCGTCGTCAAGCCCGTTGCGGAGCTGGTCGAAGTACGCCACCTGCAAAGACGTGCCGTTGACGACTTCGCCCGAATCGGGTTTGAGCGTGCCGAGCAGAATGTTAAGCAGCGTCGTTTTGCCTATGCCGTTGCGCCCGATTATCCCGATTTTGTCGCCGCGAAAAACGGTCGTCGAAAAGTTATTCACAATCGGAGAGCCGCCGTACGAAAACGAAACGTTCTTTACGTCCAGCACTTTCTGACCGCCCGCGGCTGCCTCCTGCACGCGCAGGTTTACGTCGCCGATTTTCTCGCGGCGGGCGCGGCGGATTTCGCGCAGGCGCATAAGCTCGCGCACCCTGCCCTCGTTGCGCGTGCGCCGCGCCTTGACGCCCCTGCGAAGCCACGCCTCCTCCTGCGCGAGCTTTTTGTCGAAGACCGCCTCGTTGCGCTCGCGGGCGGCAAGAAGCTCGTCGCGACGGCGCACAAATTCGTCGAAGCCGCAGTCGAAGGCGATGAGTTTGCCGCGGTCGACCTCCACAACGCGGTTTGCAAGATTCCGCAAAAACGCCCTGTCGTGCGACACGAACACAAGCGTCTTTCCGCACGATTTCAGGAATTTTTCGAGCCACAAAACCGAGTCGATGTCGAGGTGGTTTGTCGGCTCGTCGAGAAGCAGAATGTCTGGGTCGGACACAAGTCCGCGTCCGAGCAGAGCGCGGCGTTTCAATCCCGCCGACGCCGACGCTACGTCGAGTTCGGGGGAGATTTCGAGCCGTTCGAGAACCGCGCGTATTTTGGAGTCTACACTCCACGCGTCGAGAGCGTCGAGTTCAAGGGAAAGCGCGTCGAATTCGTCGGTGTGCGCCGCCCCCGCCTCGATCTCCGCAAGCAGCCTGCGGTAGCGCGAAAGCTTCAAGCCGACCTCCCCCAAACCCTCCGACGCAACGTCGTACGCCGAGCCGCGCAAATCCACGGGAACGTCCTGCGGCAGGTACGCGGTCTTGACGGTTTTCAGCCGCTCAACCCGCCCCGAATCTGGAACGTTCAGCCCCGCCACAAGCTTCAACAGCGACGTTTTCCCCGTGCCGTTGCGGCCGACAAGCGCGACGGAATCGCCTTCGAGAATGTTTAAATCCGCGCCGTCGAGGAGCACCTTGACGCCGAATTTCAGTGAGACGTTGCTTAGCGAAATCAAACTCATAAATAAAATCCGCATCTTAGCGCGTCCCGCCTGCGCCGCAACAAAAAAGCCCGAACGCGGACACAAAAAAACGCCGCGCAAAATACGCGGCGTTCGGAAAAACCCAGCTTAGTTTTGAAGCGGCGTCAGCCTTACGTTGCGGAAATGGATTTCCCCGCCCTCCGACTGCAAGGCAATGTAGCCCGATTTGTTCGCCGCTTTCGTCGCCCTGTTTTGGAGCGTGCCGTTTATGAAAACCGTAATCGTGCCGTCAATGCAAATGATATCGGCATTGTTCCATTCGCCCGCAGGGTTCTCGTTAGACTCGCCGTAGCGTTTGACGACGGGGAATTGCGGACGCTGCTTGCCCGCGGGAATTTCGAACTCGGCGACGTCGGAACCTCCGAGCAAAACAAAATCGCCCACGCGCCCCTTCATGAGCTGGCATTCGACGGCGTTCGGCCAAATTTTGTCGGGCGACTGAACGAAAAGGAAAATTCCGCTGTTGACGGTTTCGGTCGGATACTTCCATTCGACGTGCAACCTGAAATCGGAATATTTTTTGTCGGTGCGGAGATAGCCGAAAGGCTTGCCCTTGACGCAAATGATGCCGTTGTCTGCGGAGAAGACGTCGGCGGGATTCGAGCCGTCGGCGACAAACGGAGTCCAGCCGTCGAGATTTTTGCCGTTAAAGAGTTCAACCGTTTTCAAATTTGCGGCGTGAAGCGCGAACGAAACTGACATCAGTAATGCAAATAAGTATTTCATATAAC
>JAJXPD010000012.1 GCA_021641325.1 Opitutales bacterium | reverse complement strand
CAGGCGACGAAAATAGACGCGTCGCGCTTCGCGTCGCAAATGTGCGGCGAAACGTATTTCGACCACGCCGCGGAAATGTCGGCCGCCGAGCTTCAAACTTTTACCGACCCCTTCCTGCGGCTCGCCATTTCCGCCGCGCGGCGGGCGGCGAAAAACGCGGGGCTTCCCGCCCTGCCCCCCCGCACGGCGGCGGTGCTTGCAACGTGCAACGCAGGTCTAAATTCGGGAGAAGCGGAATACGTAGCGCAGTACCGCGACCCGTCCGTAAAATTCGGCAAAGCCGAGCTTGACCAGTACGAAAACTGCGCAATCGGCAAGGCGGTGGCGGACGCGCTTAAAATCGGCGGCGAGTGCATTGTAATCAACACGGCGTGCTCTGGCTCGACGGCGGCATTGGGAATTGCGCAGTCGCTCGTGGAGTCGGGACGCTACGACTGCGTCTTGGCGGGCGGCGCGGACGCGGCGGCGTTGTCGAACTTCGCGGGCTTCAACGCAATCAAGGTGATGTCGCCCGAAAAAATCGCGCCGTTTTCGACGCCCGTGGGAATGAACATCGGCGAGGGCGCGGCGTTCTGGATTATCGAAAACAGGGGAATCGCAAAGGCGCGGGGGGCGAAAATCTACGGGAAAATCGTAGGGCACGCCACAAGCGGCGACGCCCACCACCCCACGCAGCCCGACCCGCGCGGGGACGGCGCGTTCCGCACCATGCGCGACGCCGCGACCGACGCGGGAATTTCGCCCGCCGACGCTGGCTGCATAAACGCCCACGGCTCCGGAACGGCGGCAAACGACAGGGCTGAATCGAAGGGAATAGCAAAATTTCTCGGCGGCGCAAACGTGCCGACGACCTCGACAAAATCGTACACGGGGCACTGCATGGGAGCGACGGGAATAATAGAGGCGACATGCCAGCTGCTGGCAATGAACGACAATTTCATTCCGCCCACGCTCCGCAATGTGGGCGCGCGCGCGGGCTGCGAAATAGAGGCTGTCGGCGGCGCGGGAATCGAAACCGAATACGACCGCTTCATTTCGGCAAACTACGCGTTTGCGGGCAACAACGCGGCGGTGGTCGTGGCGAAAGACTCGTTTGTTCGGCGCGAAAAGCCCGAATCGGAAGTCCGCGCGGTAATCACGGGCTGTTCGGCGATAACGCCGCTCGGAATCGGGACGGAAAAGAACATCGATGCGCTCGAAAACGGAGAATCGGGAGTGGCGAAAATTTCGCGCTTCGAGTCGGAGCGCAGCGCGGGGCTAGTGAACCTGCCGAACCCGCGGACGCTCGACAGGCGCGTCGATTTTTCGGGAATGACGCCGATTGCGGTCATGGCGACGCTCGCCGCAAAGGGCGCGCTCGACAAGGCTGGGCTGCGAATCCGCAGGGACAACTGCGAAAGCGTGGGGCTTGCGGTTTCCACATGCCGCGGCTCGTCGGAGACCGCGCACATGGAGGCGGTGTTCTCGTCGCCCGACAACCGCGGCGACATCGCCTGCTTCTCGAACATCACGCCGAACTCGACGGCGGGCTGGGTGTCGAAGGCTCTCGAAATAAAGGGCGCAAACATCACGCTGACGTCCGGCCCGAATTCGGGGCTGCAAACGCTCGGACACGCGGCGCGGCTCGTCCGCGAAAACGCCGCAAAAAGCGTGCTCGCAATCGCCGCCGACGAACTCTACAAGCGCGAAATAGACGCCTACGAAAAATTCGGGAAAATCCACAGGGGCGCGATAGAGGAAAATTTCAGGCTAAGCTTTTCGACGCCCTCGTGCGGAGTGCTCGGCGAGGGCGCGGCTGCGGCGCTCGTCGAAGACGCGGAAACCGCGAAAGCGCGGGGAGCAAAAATCCTCGGCGAAATTCTCGCCTTTGCGGCGGCTTCCGACGCCTGCGCGTTCGGCTCGCACAACTTGGACGGCGACGGACTCCTGCGGGCGGCGCGCGAAGCACTTGACGCGGCAAAGATTCGCGCGGAGGAAATCGACTTGGTTATGTGGAGTCCGCGCGGCTGCGCGCAAGACTCCGTCGCGGTGTTCGTCCGCGACACACTCTTCCCCGACGCCCCGATGCTTGCAAGCTCGCTCAACACGGGATACCTCGAAACGGCGTCCGCGCCCGCAACGCTCGTGTTCGCGCTCGAAGCCTTGGCGGGCGGCAGACCGCTCTGGAAACAGCGCACCGGCGTAAAACTTTTCGACGAGGCAAAACTGCCCGACAACCCGAAAAAAATAATGTGCATTGCGTCGAGCGAATGGGGCAACAACTACGCGTTGCTCGTGGGGCGCGGGGAATTTTAACCCGCCCCGACGCGCAAAAAATCCGCCTCTCGACTGCGGCGCAAATCCGCCAAACAATCCGCACCGAAATTTCCCCGACAACGCGCCGCATAAATTCCGCGCAAAACACGCGCGGCGGCAAAACCAACCGCGCCTGTCCGCGCCGCCTGTATAATATAATTGCAACGCGCAACGCATGCATGCCGAATGCCGACTCTGAGCAACCTCGCCTTTATATAATACCTCCCGCGCAACAAATACGCGCAAGCATACATGCCGAACGGCAGCCGCCGACACTGCGAAATACGCTCCCCGCGCAACAAACACTCGCGGCGCGTCTGCGTAAAAATTATCGCTTGCCCCAATCGCGGTTGAGACAGAAACGCCTCGCGCCCCGCGAGCCTGCGCAAAAATTATCCGCGCTTTCCGCCCGAATTTCGGCCGTCCTGCGGATTCCGTTTGCCCGAGCGTCTGCGCCCGCCGTTGCGGGGCTGCTGTTTGTTTGCGTCGCTTTTCTTGGGCGCGGAAACATGCTGTCGGCGCAGCTTGACCTCGCCGAATTTCTTTGCGAGCGTGCGCATCATGCCCGACACGAAAACCTTGAAGTTGAACCTGTGCTTCTGCTTCGGTTCGGGTTCGAGGGCAATGCTCGTGGTCTCGATGCTTTTTTTGACTTCGAGAAAGAGCCTGCGGCTAATCCAAGCGTCGGTCGCGGCGTATTCGAGCTGTTTTTTCGTGAGCGAGTCGCTCGCCCAGTTCGTCAGCTGCGCCGACTTCGAAATGCGCTCGCCCAAAACGAGGGCCGCGAGGTTTTTCATGCCCGTGTTTATCACGCCGATTCCCTTTGTGGACTGCGCAATATCGACAAAGCCCGCGGGCGAGAACAGCCAGCGTTCTTTGAGCGAGAGAATGTCGCCGTGAACCGCAAGCCCGACCTTCTTGATTGCGGGATTTTCGAGAATTTCGTAAATGTCGGAAAGCCTGTGTTTGAGCGGTTCGAGCCTGATAATCCAGACTTTCTCCGCGCCGCAAAGTTGGAGAATGGAAACCAAATAGTGCTTGTTGCGCGAAAAGTTCGGGCGCGTTTCGGTGTCGAAGCCGAGCACGCGCTCGCGCAGAATTTCGGGCAGAACGGCGTCGAGCATGTCGTCGTCTTCCACAAGGACTATTTCGCCCCTGTACGCGACAATCGGCAGGCATTGGAGCATGTCGGCGTTTACCCTGCGCGGGTAGAGGCACTTGAAGCGCGAGCGCACGACGGGCTGTTGTGAAACGCCGCCGTCCGCGCCGCCGCCATCGGAAAAATCTGAACTGTGCTGCCCGTCGGAATCCATATTTTTATATTAAAGACGAACTTTGATACACAACCGAATGAAAAAATCCACCTTTTTTATCGAATCGGGTAGAAAAAGTTTGCCAAAAAGGCAAAAAACGGCAAACTGCAAACAAATTTTTATCTTAATTAAGAAAGATTCACATATGGAAGAATTAATCGGCAATGTACTGGTTGCACAATCCGGCGGCCCTACGGCGGTCATCAACGCGAGCCTTGCGGGCGTAATCACCGAAGCCCTCAACCACGACTGCATAGAGGAAATCTACGGCGGTCTCAACGGTATAGAAGGCATTTTGAACGAACAGATTATAGACTTGGCGCAGGAATCGCAGCAGACGGTTCGCGGCCTTCGCTACACACCGGGTTCGGCTCTCGGCACATGCCGCTACAAGTTGAAGACCGAGCAGGACTTTGCGAAACTCCTCGAAGTATTCAAGAAATACAATATCCGCTTCTTCTTCTACATCGGCGGGAACGACTCGCAGGACACCACCAACAAAATCTCGCAGTATGCCGACGAAAAGGGATACGCGCTCCGCGCAATCGGCGTGCCGAAAACCGTCGATAACGACCTCCCCATGACAGACCACTGCCCCGGCTACGGCAGCGTAGTAAAATACCTCTGCGCGTCGATACGCGAACTTGCGCTCGACCACGAATCCATGGGCAACCACGACCTCGTTTCGATTGTCGAAGTAATGGGCAGAGACGCAGGCTGGATTGCCGCAGGCACGACAATGGCAAAACGCCGCGGCGAACTGCAAGACCCGCCGCACATCATTCTCCTCCCCGAAGTGGCGTTCAACCCCGAATACTTTATCGCGCAGGTGCAGGAATGCCTTAAAGTCAACAAGTACTGCCTTGTTGTGGCAAGCGAAGGCCTCGCCGACGCAAACGGCAACTACGTTGCGGAGGGCGAAGCCGCCCAAGACTCTTTCGGACACGCAAAGCTCGGCGGCGTAGGCAGCTACCTCGAAGACTTGGTTTCCAAGAACCTGCCGGGGGTCAAGGCGCGCTCGTCGAAGCCCGGACACGTCCAGAGGGCGGCGGAAACGTGCGCATCGCTTACGGACTCGAACGAGGCGTTCATGTGCGGTCAGGCGGCGGTGAAGGCTGCGGCAGACGGCGAATCTGGCGTGATGGTAACCCTCGTGCGCGGCGACACCGAAAAATACTCCTGCGAAACCGTGCTTACGGAGCTTGACAGAGTTGCAAACGGCGTAAAACACTTCCCCGAAAACTGGATTGGCGAAGACAAAATCTCAATCAGCTACCAGTTCAATAAATACATGCTCCCGCTCATGCAGGGCGAAGTTCAGGTGCCGTTCGAAAACGGAATGCCCGCATTTGTGAGACTGGCAAAAGTCAAGGCGGAGCCGCATTCGTTCCAATAGAAAACTCGGCAACTCAATAATTTTGAGACTCCGAACGGATTTCCGTTCGGGGTCTTTTTTTTGCAAAAAACATTTCGAAAAACGAGCGCGGTAAAATCGAAAAAAAGCGGACTCAAACTCTTTGCAGGCGTAAAATGGGCGGTCGGAGGAGGTTCGGGGATACCAAAACGCGCAAAAATACCAAAATATTTTCGTTGATAAAGATTCAATGCCTGTATTATAATACTCTTAGTTTTCGAAAACTAACCACTTAAAACCTCGGAATTACCATGAAAAAGTATCTAATATTACTCTCCGCGCTCGCAGCCACCGCCGCGTTTGCGGAAAAAGGCTCTGCCGACAAGGAAAACCCCACGGCAATGTCCACTTGGGGCTCGTTCGGCGGCGGCACAACGGCGGCTGGCGAAGTCATATGGCACGGCAACGGCGGCAATACAACTACCGATATGACCGACAGCTACGTTATTGCCGACAAAGACTTCACTCTTCCAAGATTTAAAATTTCCGGAACGGGCGGCGACCACTGCAATCTGAACCTCGACCTCAACGGCAAAACCCTTACCTTTACGAACAATCTTGTAGACTATAACGACACTACAAGCGCAAGCACGGGGCTTAGCAGCAGCTACTCGCTCGGACTGAATTTCACAAACAGCGATTCCCAAAACGAAGCCACGATGAATTTCACGTCCTCGAAAGTTGAGATTAAATTGGAAACGACCGACGCGGCCTCGGGTGGCGCAAATATAAGAAACAGATACGGCAGAACGGTTTACATCGGTGAAGGCATTACCGCAAATATTAAATCGATCGACGTAAGCGGCAGATTCAAAAACCTTTCCGACCCGTCCAAAATGGAGTGGGATTCAAAAATGACGGTTGCGGGTAAAGTCAATGTCGCAGACACCATGACACTCCGCGACACGAACTTTGAAAACACGGGCACTGTGTCTGCTAACGTAATCAACGTCGTCGGCTCGAACTTCACGTCGAGCGGCTCGATTTTGTCTAGCGGTCTGAGCGCGTATGAAAACTCGAACATCGTCCTCGGCGGCTCGAACCTCGCAAAAGACGGAACATCGCAGAGCACTATAAGATTCTACGGCAAGAACAACACCCTTACGGCGTCCTCCGACCTCGCCGCACAATACCTCGTGCTGAAAACCGCGACGACTTTCGAAAGCGGCTCGTCCTATGAAGCTGCGGAACTCACAATCAAGGGCGACTTCACGACCGACAGAATCGTAATGGAAGACAACACGCAGCTGACAATCGACAGCGGCGCAAAGACAACCTTCGACTTTTCAAACAAAACGCTTACCGGCGACGGCTCCACAATGTTAATCAGAGGCGACATCACGGTAAAGGGCATGCTCGACATCAAGACGAAAGGCGCGATGCACAGCTCCGAAAGCGTATCGTACAAAAGCATCTTGGTAGACGGCGGCAGCCTCATCAATACGACCGCGACAAACAGCACATACGCGTTCAACATCTACGACGGCAAGACAATCACGCTCAAAAACGGCGGCACAATCAACACCTCGACAGACTCGTTCATCGGGCTTACGGGCGGCAAGCTCAGCGTTGACGCCACGTCGAAAATCCTCGCAAAGCACATCGCGTTCACCCAGTCAAAGGGCACGTTGGAACTCTCGCACGCGTCGAACCTCGCGGCGGGCACCGACATCTTCGTAAAAGACCTCAGTGCAAGTGCCGACGCGAAAATCGTTCTCACAAACTGCGGCGAAGCCTATAACATTGCGACACTGCGCGCCCTGCGCAACTCGCAGTTGACGATAGACCTCAACGGCGCGGAACTGCACATCGCAAGCGTCGTCGGATACGAACCCGCGAAGGGCACGAACCTCACCCTCACGCTCCTCGACTTCGAAAACGGGCTCGTCAAGGTTGACGGCTGGACGTCGGAACTCATCAGCGGCGGCGAATTCGAAATCTCGCCCGAAACCTCGGGCAAAACCAACACAATCAAGCTCGTTGCCTACGACAAGTCGGGCACGTTGCTCGACGGACTTTGGAGCGTAGACGCAAGCGGCTACCTGTTCAACTCGGCAATTCCCGAACCCGCCGAATGGGCGGCAATCTTCGGGGCAATCGCCCTCGGCTTGGCGGTATACCGCCGCCGCAAGTAAAAAGGCTTAAACCCTCAAAAACGGTATCGGGGCACACCCGATACCGTTTTTTGCGCTCATGCATGCCCGCTTTTCATTCGTTGACAAACACAAAAGCTTCTGATTAACTAACTGCCTTAAATATGGAAAGACTGCACTCATATTGGAGAATGCCGTATATCGAAGCCCCCAAACCGCGCGACGATTCGGGCAAAAAAGGCGGCAACCCGTTTGTCGAAATGGCGAAGTCGTCCGACTTCAAAAAATACCACATTCTCTGGAAGGGCAAATACTCGTTCATAGTAATGAACAAGTTTCCCTACAACTGCGGGCACCTGCTTGTTCTGCCGCTCAGGGAAGTCGGCGATATAGAGCTTCTCGAAGGCGAAGAGAAAGCCGAATTTTTCGACGCAATCATAAAGGCAAAGAAAATCCTGCGGCAGGCGATAAAGCCCGACGCGTTCAACGTGGGCTTCAACCTCGGCTCGAAAGCGGGCGCGGGAATACCGCAGCACCTGCACTGCCACGTTGTTCCGCGCTGGGACGGCGACACGAATTTCATGCCGGTCATCGCCGACACCCGCGTCCTCCCCGAAGCAATGGACTCGCTTTGGGAAAGGCTAATCAAATTCGTCGCATGAAGAAAACCCTCACATTCGAGACGGCGCACAAGCTCGCCGAACTGTACGCAAACAGATACGAAAACCTCGAACTTGCGGAGGAAAAATTCGGCGTGGAGCTCGTCGCGCGCGACGGCTGGCTGACAATCGAGGGCGTCAAGAAAAAGGCGGAGCTTGCCGAAAAATTTTTCGACACAATGTGCGCCGCCCGCAAACAGGGTCTGCGCATAGGCAACAACGACTTCCGCAACATGCTAGACCGCGCCGCGTCGGGAAAAATCGACGACATTATCCGCGTGTTCGATAAGCCGATTATCGTAGACTTAAAGCGCAAGAGCATTGTCCCCAAAAACATAAACCAGAAAAACTACCTAAAAGCCGTTCTCGAAAACGACGTCGTTTTCGGCGTGGGCCCCGCGGGGACGGGCAAGACCTATTTGGCGGTCGCCGCAGCCCTGAAACTTTTGAGGGACAAGCGTGTCGAAAGGGTGGTTCTGACGCGCCCCGCGGTCGAGGCGGGGGAGGCTCTCGGCTTCCTGCCGGGGGATTTGCAGGAGAAGCTGCTGCCCTACCTGCGCCCGCTCTACGACGCAATGAACGACATGCTCGGCGCGGAGGAAACCCTCGCGCTCGTCGAACGGCAGATTGTGGAAATTGCGCCGCTTGCGTACATGCGCGGGCGCACGCTTTCAAACGCGTTTGTAATCCTCGACGAAGCGCAAAACACTTCGCACGAACAAATGATGATGTTTTTGACAAGGCTCGGCGAAAATTCCAAAATGGCGATTACAGGCGACATCACGCAAATCGACCTGCCCCGCAACAAAAAATCGGGGCTTGTCGACGCGCTCGAAACGCTCGACGGCGTGGACGGCGTAAAAATATTCCGCTTCGACGCGGGCGACGTAATCAGACACCCGCTCGTTACGAAAATAGTGGCGGCGTACGACTCTAAAAAACAATGCTAAACAATTTCAAAAATTACAGGGCGGAGCGCGCAAAGCGCAAAATCCTCTCGCAAGACCCCAAGAAGTCGAAATTCAGAAAGCTGAACTTCGCGGCGATTTGCGGCGTGGTGCTTGCCATGTCCGCGCTCGTCTACGGAATCTGCTTCGTAAACAAAGCGCCGACAATTCCGCACATGGTCTCGAAAAGCAAGATGGCGCAGGTGCAGGTAATTTCGCCGTTCGACTTTTCCTACAAAAGCGAAATCCAGACGCAGCTCAACCGCGAGCGCAACGCGGAGAAAATCCCGCCCTACTACAAGACCAACGCGGCGTCGATTGCGGCGGAATCGAACAACATAAAAAAGCTGACGTCGATACTCTCCGAAAACCGCAAAAAATTCGACGGCCTCGACGAAGCCGAAAAAAAGTCGGGCAAATTCTTCGGTGAAATCTCGGCGGAAATCAGGAAAAGCGCAAACATTTCTGTGTCGCCCTACGACATCAAGACAATCTACGAGCGCACCTCGGCGGAAAACATGGCGAGGACTTTCAACCAGACCGCATTCCACCTCGAAAACATTCTGCGCGACGGCATCTACGCCGACGGCGACGCGATTTTCTCGACGAACGCGGGCATGCCGCTCGACCTGCAAGGCGGACTCAACGCATCGGGGCTTCGCGCGGGAGATTCCAACATCTTGGAGATGTTCAAACTCAGAGCCGTGAGCGAGTCCGACGCCCGCAGGGAGTTCCTCGAAAAGGTGAAGACGCTCGGGCTTAGCGAACAGCTCGCCTACGCGCTCTACCGCACGATGAACCAAGCCCTCCGCCCGAACGTCGAATTCGACGAGGAAAACACGAAAAAACGCCGCGACGAAGCCCGAAGCAAAGTAGGCGACGTTATCGTGAAAATCCGCGCGGGCGACACGCTTGTAGACTCAGACACAACACCCTCGCCGCTAATCACCGAAAAAATCAAGGCGTACAAGGCGGAGCTTCAAAAGCGCGGCACGACATCGACGCTCAAAACAAGCTCGGTCGAATTCATTTTCTGCCTGCTGCTGATGACGATGGGCGCGCTGTTTTTGGTAATCAGCAAGACGCAAAAGAACAGGCGTCCGCGCACGATTGCAATTTTCTGCACACTGCTTCTGCTAAACCTCGCGCTCGAACGCACGCTCGTTGAAATGAGCAATGCGGAGTACTTCGACTCGAACACGCCCATGATGCAAATCCTCGCGTACGTCGCCCCGATTATGCTCGGCCCGATTATCCAAGTGCTGCTGTTCGGCTCTTACACGGGCTTCATCATGGCGTTGATGGTGGCGGCTCTAACGACGGCGATGGTCGGCGAAGGCATTATATACTTTGCGATATTTCTGGCGTCGGCGCTCGTCGCAATCTACTTCTGCGCGGGGGCTTCGACCCGCCCGCAGGTGATTTTGGGGGGCGTCATTTACGGGCTGTTCATCGCGGCGATTTCGTTCGTCATAGGCAACTGCGTAGGGCTTTCGATTTCGATTGTTTGGAGGCAGTCGCTCTTGGCGGTAGGCTCCGGCGCGTTGACGGGGCTTGTGGCGCTCGCGGTTCTGCCGCTCGTGGAAAGAATCTTCAACAGGTACTCGAACATAACGCTGCTCGACTACACCGACTTCAACAACCCGCTCCTCCGCCGCCTGCAAATAGAAGCCCCCGGAACATACCACCACAGCGTAATGGTCTCGTATCTTGCGGAGGCGGCGGCGGTCGCCGTCAACGCGAACCCGATGGTCTGCCGCGTAGGCTCGCTCTACCACGACATCGGGAAAATCCAGAAGCCCGAATTTTTCACCGAAAACCAAGGCGGCGGCAAGAACGCCCACGACGAAAAGAATCCGTCGATGAGCGCGTTAATCATCAAAAACCACATTCGCGAGGGCGCGGAAATCGCGAAAATCGCAAAGCTTCCCAAGCAGATTATAGACGCGATTGACCAGCACCACGGCAAGTCGATAGTGTCGTACTTCTACTACAAGGCGCAGGAAATGGCGAAGGCAAACGGAATCAAAGACCCCTTGCAGGCTCTGCGCGACGCGGGAATCGAGGAAAGCACGTACCGCTACGAGGGCACTCTGCCGCAAACAGTGGAAAACGCAATCATCATGATTGCCGACTCGTGCGAGGCGGCGTCGAGGTCGCTCAAACACATCACACAGCACGGAATCGAGGAAAAGGTAAGCTCGATAATCCGCTCGAAAATGACCGACGGGCAGCTCGACGAATGCCCGATTACCGTAAAACAGCTTTCGAAAATCAAGAGCAGCATCGTAGCGACAATGCTGAACATGCTCCACACGAGAGTCGCCTACATCAACGACAAGCAATGAACCAGAAATATCCCATAAAAGAAATCGTCAAGCTCTTCGCAAACCCCGAAATTTCGGGCAATGCGGACGCCGAAATTTCGGGAATCGCAAGCCTCGAAAAGGCGAAGCCGACCGACCTGACTTTCCTCGGCAACAAAAAATACGCCCACGAAGTGCCCACCACAAAGGCGGGCGCGGTTCTCCTGCCCCGCAACTACGACGGCGCGCTCCCCGAAGGCGCGGCAATCGTGCGCGTGGACGACCCGTCGGTAGAGCTTGCCAAGCTCTGCAAAATCGTGGAGGAGGCTCTCTGGCCCAAGCCCAAGGCGGCTATCCACCCGACAGCCGCAATCGACCCCAAGGCGGTTATCGGCAAAAACGTGTTCATAGGCCCCAACGTCTCAATTTGCGAGGGCGCGGTTATCGGCGACGGCGCGGTCTTGCAGGGCAACAACTACGTCGGCAGATTCGCGAAAATCGGCGAAGACTCCTTCCTCTTCCCGACAGCGGTTGTCATGGACTACTGCGAGCTTGGCAAGCGCGTGCGACTGCAACCCGGGGCGGTTATCGGCTCGGACGGCTACGGCTACGTCTTCGTGGACGGCAAACACGTCAAAGTGCCGCAGGTCGGCAAGGTGGTCGTGGAAGACGACGCTGAAATCGGCGCAAACACCTGCATAGACAGGGCGCGTTTCGAAACTACTCTCGTCGGCGCGGGAACGAAAATCGACAACCTCGTTCAGGTTGCCCACAACGTGCAAATCGGCAAGGGCGCGCTGCTGGTCTCGCAGGTCGGAATTTCGGGAAGCACCTCGGTTGGCGACTTCGCCGTGCTCGGCGGACAGGTCGGCGTCGCGGGGCACTTGAAAATTGGCGCGGGCGCGATGATTGGCGGGCAAAGCGGCGTCAACGGCGACATTCCCCCGAAATCGTACATGCGCGGCACGCCTCCCCGCCCCTACCTCAAAGCGCACAAAATCGAAATTCTCGTGGGGCACCTCCCCGAACTTTACGACAGAGTCAAGGACGTCGAAAAACATCTCGGAATCGAGAAAAAAACGTTCGGCACAAACAAATAGCCGCGCGGAAATTCCGCCCACGCGCGGGCGCATCGGGAAGGCGGCAAAGCGCGGACGCCCGAACGCATCGGCGCGAGCGCGAAAACACCCCGCATCACAAACAGATACGGGGTATTTTTTTGCAATGTTTTTCATCGCAGCGGAAAATTCCGCGCTTCACGCGCGTGGAGCGCGGATTTCCGCAAAGCCGGCCGCTACGGCAGAATCGACGGCTTCCACGGCGTGGAGCGCGGAAACCAGCGCGGAACGTTTCTGTAATACTCCAAGTAGCCGTGCCCGAAACGCGCCGCAAGCGACGGCTCTTCGACGCGCTTCAAGTAAAAATGCTCGGCAATCAAAAACAGGACTCCCCACGCGCCGACCCACAGCGAGCCGAACAAAAACGCCTCGCCCGCGATTATCATGAAAACGCCAAGCGGCATGGGGTTGCGGACGTATGCAAACGGCCCCGAAACGACGAGATCGGGCGAGTCGCGGAACAGCGTAGATTTTCCGAAGTGCGGCGACCGCGCGAACAGAATGCCTACCGCCGCGCAAAACGACGCCCCTATTACAATCAACGCCAATCCCAAATACAGCCGCGCGTCGTCGAGCGACGCCGCCGAAAACCGCGTGAACGACAGTATCGTAAGCGGTACGAGCGCAACCCACGCGAAGGGCGCGAACATCGCAATTTTTACGGTTTTCGACAATATTTTCACTACACCCCGACATCGTAAAATCCGAATAATTCATTAGCCGCAATTCCTCAAAAAAGCTTGAAAACGCGGCGCATTTGGCAAAATATCGCACATTCAATGGACGAATTCTACGCAGACGACTTTTCCGACAATTTCAATCCCAAAGGCTGGACTGAAAAAGACTGGTTTTTGTATCTGAAAAAATCGGAGGCCGAAATCGCGCGCTTCGCTGGAATCTACACCGTCAACAGGCTGCGCGGCCGCTCCCTCGAAGAAATCTGCACAATCGCGGGCTGGCCGCTCCCGAAGTACGGCGAAAGCCTCGACGAGTCCGAGGAGATGGACGCCGAATTTTCCGAAGAGCCGTGGACGCTCCTCAACCACCCAATCTACATCATCACGCGCGGCCTCCTCAAATGCCTGCGCGAGCACTTCGGCAGGGTCGTGGACGAAACGCAAATCTCGCCGACGCTCGTCTGGGACATTTCCAAAATCCTCACCGAAGCCGAAACTTTCATGGCTCTCGCCGCAAATTCGACCGACCTCGCCGAAGACCTCCTCGCCCGCTGCAACTACAAAATGTCGGCGGTAAAGCTCAACGAAATCATGGCGAAAATGGGCGAAATTCCGGAGCCGAAATCGGAGCAGGGACGCGAGAGAATCAGGAGAATAGGCAACATAATTTTCGACCTCCGCGAAGTCTGCCTGAACATGGCCGAAACCTCCGCGGTCGGCAACAAGTAATTTTATGAAAACAACCGCAACGACCTCCATTCTGCTCGCCGCGGCGATTTGCGCCCACGCCGAAATCTCCACAATGGCGGGCTTCGCCGACGTCCGCGAAGCCGCCGTCTGGGCGCGTTTCGACACGCCCGCCGCAAACGCTTCGGCGCAATTCTTCGAATCGAAAAATCCCGAAAAAAAGTTCGACGCGAAAATCCTGCCGATTGGCGGTGCGCAGAACCCCGCGGTCGCGAAAATCGCGCTTGAAGGGCTGTCCCCCTCGACGGAGTACACCTACGTTGTCTCCGACGGCAAAAGCTCTTCGGCGGGAAAAATCGCCACAGCTCCCGACTACAAGGGACGCACGCCCCCGCCCGACTTCTCTTTTGTCGTGCTCGGAGCAAACCACGTCAACGATCCCAAGTTCGACGAGCCTTTCAGAACCCCCGGCGGCGATTTCGAAATTCTCGACGCCGCGAAGAACAAGTCGCCCGCGTTCGCGCTTTGGGTAGGCGTGCAGAACGTTTACAGGCATGCCGACTCCGCCTCGCGCTTTGCCATGGCGTCGCGGCTTGCCGATTTCCGCGCGTTCAAGCCCGCCCGCGCCCTGCTGAACTCGCAGGCGAACTACGGCGTTTTAGGCGCGAACACGCTTGCCGACTCCTCCGTTGCGGGCGCGAAAAACCACATCGACGTTTTCGGCGAATTTTGGTGCAACCCGCAAGCAGCCGAAAGCTCCTCCCGCGCGTACTCGTTCTCGTATGCCGACGCCGACTTCTTCGTTCTCGACGACTTCTCGAACAGTTCGAACCTCGACTACAAAAACGACCGCCCCGTAAGGCTCGGCGATGCGCAGATGCGCTGGCTTTTCTCCGCCCTGCTCAACTCCAAGGCGACTTTCAAATTCATTGTGATGAACACACCTGTCGCAAACCCCGTGGAAAGCCCCGAAAATTTCACGTTTGCGAGCCGCGAGCGCAACGCCCTCTTGGCGTTCCTCTCCGACAAGAAGATAGAGGGTGTCATCGTGCTTTCCGCAAAAAAAGGTTATGCCGAAATCACGCGCTTCATTCGCGCTGGCGCGTACCCTGTTTTCGAGCTTTCCGCCGGCCCGCTAACCGACCGCCCCGCCAAGGAAATTACCGAGATGAACTATTTCAGGATCCCCGGAAGTTCCGTTAAAGCCCGCTCCTTTGCTCAGGTGAAAATTGAAGGCGCCGAGAACAACCGCGCCGCAACCCTCTCTTTCTTCGACTCCAAAGGCGAGCGTCTCTTCGAAACCACTATAAAGCATTCCGACCTCAAAAAATTCGACTAGCAGGCTAGCAGCCTGCACGGCAACAGAGGGGGCTTGCCGCCCCCAAAAGGCGGTTTTCGCTACCGCGAAAACTCCCGCCTGTCCCCCCCGCTAGCCTGCACGCCGCAGATGGGGGCTTTGCCCCCATGAGGCTGGGCGCAAGGTACACCAGCTGTCGGAACTTCGTTCCTCATAGTTATTATTCGGCGCGGGTATACCCGCGCCTTTTCTGTATTAGTCCGTATTGGCTTCGCCAATTACTGGCGTTGAAAAATCTTTTTGGTTTGCGAGAAACAAATTAAAATAGACGCGCTTTGCGCGGATAAAAATAAAAAAGCGGAAATCCCAAAACACAAATTCTCCGCTTACCAATCAACCCAGCTTTTCTCCCAGCGCATTCTAAAAATCTTCGTGCGTTAGCACTCTAATTTTAGGCGCGTCAAAGTGCTTTCATAAGGGTGGCTTTCCTGTGCACGCAGGGTGCGTGGCGTACTAACGTACGCGAGCAGTCTGAGACACTCGCAAAACGCTCTATTTAACTTTTCTCCCAGCACAACTTAAAATCTTCCGCGCCGTGTGCTCACTTGTTAGGCGCGTCAAAATGCCCCTATAAGAGTGGCTTTGCGAGTGGCTCAGGGTGCGTGGCGTACTAACGTACGCGAGCAGTCTGAGACACTCGCGAAACGCCCTTAGACTGGTGCTTTCACGCGCCGTTAGAGCCAGTTGCAATCCCGCCACAGCAGTGATTTCGCGAGGGAACGCGCATAGAACGGCCCTCTGTAAATCATTCCCGTATAGATTTGAACAAGACTTGCCCCCGCGTTCATCATGCGTCCCGCCCTGTCGGCGTTGGTAATGCCGCCCACGCCGATAATCGGCAGTTTTCCGTCGGTCGCCTGCGAGATGTATTTCACGATTTCGAGCGACTTCTCGAAAAGCGGCGCGCCGCTCATGCCGCCGTTCTTTTCCATTTGCGGGTAGGCGTCGCGGTTGATTGTCGTGTTCGTGGCGCAAATGCCGTCGAGCTTCAACTCGAAGAGCACGGAGAGGATTGAGTCGATTTCCGCAAAGGTCAAATCGGGCGCGATTTTCAGAATTATCGGGATTCGCGGAACGCCGAGTTTTTTGGAACGGTCTATGTTCGCCGAATTTACCGTGCCCAAGAGGTTGGGCAGAAATTCCCTGCCCTGCAATTTGCGGAGTTCGGGAGTGTTCGGGCTGCTGACGTTGATTACAAAGAAGTCGGCATAGTCGGCAAGGGCGTTGAAGCTGAAAAGGTAGTCTTCCGCCGCCTCTTCGAGGGGGGTGATTTTCGACTTCCCGATATTTACGCCGAGCGGGCATTTTTTCGTCAGCGAGCGGTTGCCGTCGAGAACCGATGCGAGCCTTTTGGAGATTTCCTCCGCGCCGTCGTTCGGAAATCCGCACGAGTTTACGACCGCCTCGGCGAAGGGGTAGCGGAACATGCGCGGCTTGGGGTTCCCCGCCTGTTTGAGTTTCGAGACCGTGCCGATTTCGACGTGTCCGAAGCCGAATGCGGGCGCGGCGCGCCAGACGTACGCATCTTTGTCGAAGCCCGCGGCAAGCCCGACGCGGTTGGGAAATTCAAGCCCGAAAACCTTTACGGGTTTTTGCGTTTTGACGAGGTTGAGGTATTCCATCGCCATTCTCAGCGGGGGAACGGCGGAGACAACCTGCATGGCTTTGAGTGCCATATCGTGGGCAAATTCGGGATTCTGCGAAAACAGAATCGGCCTCATGATTTTTTCGTAAAAAACGTCCATAGTAAAAAAAAATACGACTACGTTTTAGTTCGGCTCAAAATTTTCGCAAGCAATATCGGCGGCAAAAAAAACGCGCCGACGCCCCGCGCCTATATTCTTGACCTCCCCCGTCCGCGCGGAATATAAAAAGACGAAAAATCGACGCATTGAAACAGGCAGAAAACAGAAACGGAAACGCAGCCCCGACGCGCGGCGGAAGGAGTGCGGCATGCTGAAACTCGTGGTTGTAGGCAAAGTGAAAAACCGCGCGCTTGCGGAAATCTGCGCCGACTTCGCCGACAGGCTCAAACGCTTCGGCGGAATCGAAATTGCGGAGTTAAAAGACTCGACACCGGAGCGCGAATGTGAAAAAATCTTGGAATCCTTGAAAAATTTTCGTGGAAAAGTCTATGTGATGTCGGAAGAGGGAAAAACGTTCACGTCGCGCGGCTTTTCGAAACGGCTTGAAGACGACGAGCTGGCGGGCGGAAGCGCGTTCGTAATCGGCAGCGCGTACGGGCTTGCCGACGAGGTGAAAAAACGCGCCGACGTGCTGATGTCGATGTCGCCGATGACGTTCACGCACGAATTCGCGCGGGCGATTCTTCTCGAACAAATTTACAGGGCAAAAACAATCACGGCAAAAACGGGATACCACCACTAAAATGAAAAAAATACTTTCGATAATTTCGGCATGCGCCGCGTTGCAGGCGGCGTTTGCGGCAACCCCGACGGGCTTTGCGCTCGAAGACGTCGGCGAAACGAAGGGCGGCGGGGCGAAGTTCCTCGACGCGTACGCGGTTCTCTGGGAAGACGACGACGGCGTCGAGGTCAAAGCCGCGGCAAACGCGAGCCAAGACGCGCCCGCCGTCTCTAAGCCAAAGGACGCCGCCCGCGCCGCAAAATTCCTGAAAGCCTCGCGCCTTGCAAAAGCGGACTTCGACAGCGCGGCGGTCGCCGTCGCGGGGAAGCTCCGCATTCTCGTTTTCGAAATGCCGAAAGGCTCGCGGCTCCGCGCGGGAATGAACACAATGGTCTTCGAGAAATCCGCCGACGGCAAATACCTCTGGAACGCGTCGTTCAACGACCCGCTGCTCGCCCTGCTCGGCACGTCCGACTTCGCCAACGCGCGGGAAATCAAGCCCGCCGCGCTTTCCGAAAAGGACGCAAAGACGCTCGAAAAGTTGGAGGCGAAAAAACTGCCGTTTCTGCAATTCAAAAACGGCGCGCTGCTTTCGATGGACGAAGCCGACGGCGTAAACGAAACGGCGGAGGCAAAATTCTACCACAACGCGCAGGACGTGTTCTACTCTTGGAAGCTCGACGAATACGGAAATTTCATGACGCCCGCAAGCCGCGCAAAATTCGAGTCGCAATTCAAGAGCATGCCCGAAGCCGAACGCAGGGCGACGCTCGGCGAATACTTCAAGTGGGGCAAGAAATACCGCAAAATCATGGACGCCGGCGCGCTGAAACTCGTGCTGTTCTCGCGCCACAAGGAGGGAGCCGCGCCCTACAACGACATCGCGTACCTGCGCAAATCGGCGGACGGGAAGCTCGCAATAGAACGCTTCGGCGCGGACAAAACGCCCCTCGACCTTTTCCTCTCTAAATACATCTACCCTAACGGCCGCGATTACGCCGCGGAAATAGCGAAAAAATATTAGAAGAAAACGAAATGTACACACCTCCATCTGACAGAATCATGGGCGGGCGCGTGAACTTCATGGCGACCTGCCTGTGCGATTCGATTTTCGCCGACGCTGCGCAATGCGCGGTTTCGGTTCTCCGAAAATTCGGTGCGGAAGTCGAACTCCCGAAAAACCAGACTTGCTGCGGGCAGCCCGCCTTCAACAGCGGCGACTTCGCAAGCGCGCGCAAGGTAATTGCAAGCACAATCAGGGCGTTTTCCGAAAACGACTACCCGATTGTAGTGCCCAGCGCGTCGTGCGCGGCAATGCTGTTCCACTCGGCGAAAATCGCCTTCCGCGACCAGCCGCAGGCGGAGCGCGACGCGGTAGACGCCTTCGCAAAACGCGTGTGGGAATTTTGCGACTACCTCGTAAACGCGCTCGGCGTCGAAAAAATCGGCGGACATCTCGACGCGAAAATCGCGGTTCACAACTCGTGCCACGGACGCGGCAGCGGCACGCCCGCCGCGCTCCGCAAACTGCTTGAATCGATAGACGGGGTGGAAATTCTCGACTTCGAAAATTCCGACTCATGCTGCGGCTTCGGCGGAACGTTCTCCGTGGTGTTCCCGCAAATTTCGTCCGAAATGGGGCTTGCGAAAGTGCGGGCAATCAGCGCGGCAAATCCCGACCTCGTGGTGGCGGCGGATACATCGTGCCTGCTCCATCAGAAGGGAATCGCCGACAGAAACAACATCAAATACCCCGCCCGACACGCGGCGCAGGTCTTTGTACAGGCGATGGGAGGAAACGAATAATGGCTCTCCAACCCATAGACAAATTCTGCGAAACGCTCGACCCTGTGGTCAAAAACGCGGTGATGCTTGCAAGCGTGGGAAGCACGGTCGCGAGGGAGAAAATCCTCAACGCGGCGTACCCCGAAGAGGGCAAAACAGAACATCTGCGCGAGCTTGCAAACAAAATAAAGTCGCTCAAGCCCTCCGAAAATCTCGAAAAGGCGGTGGCGTCGCTCGAAGCAAACGGCGTCAAAGTGCTCTTCGCAAAAGACGCGGAGGAGGCGCGGAACATTATCCTCGGCATTCTCAGGGAAAAGAACGCCAAGAACGTCGTCAAAGTGAAATCAATGACGACGGAGGAAATCGAACTCAACGCGTTCCTTGAAAAGAACGGCGTGGAGGCGGTCGAAACCGACCTCGGCGAGCTGATTATCCAAATCGACGGCGAAAGACCCTCGCACATCGTAAAGCCCGCAATCCACAGACGGCGCGACGACATCGCAAAGTCTTTCGAAAAACACAACATCGCCCCCTACGACGACGAGCCTACACACATTACGCTCAACGCCAGAAAATACCTCCGCAAAAAATATTTCAACGCGGACGTCGTCATAAGCGGCGCAAACTACGTCCTCGCAAAAGAGGGCGCGATTGTGCTTGCGACAAACGAAGGCAATTCGAGGTTCTCGATGGCGGGAGCAAAAACGCACATCGCAATCGCGGGCTTCGAAAAGGTTATACCGTCGGCGCGGGAACTATCGGTGTTCCTCAACCTGCTCGCAAGGAGCGCGACGGGACAGCATAGCACGGTGTATACCGACTTCGTAGCGGGCGCGGGCAGCGCAAAAAACAGCCCGTCCGAAATGTACGTCGTCTTCCTCGACAACGGCAGAAGCAAAATCCTCGGAAGCGAATTTGCCGACATTCTTAAATGCATGCGCTGCGGCGCGTGCATGAACCGCTGCCCCGTGTTCAGACTCGTCGGCGGACACGCATACCGCGCGGTCTACCCGGGGCCGCTGGGAATCGTGCTTTCGCCGCTGCTTGCAAAAGACCCGTCGAAATACGCAGACCTCCCCAAAGCGTGCTCGCTCTGCGGAGCATGCGCGGACGTCTGCCCCGCGAAAATCCCCCTGCCCGACCTCATTCTGAAAATGCGCGACAAAATGAAGCGCGAAAAGATGAAAGTTGCAAACGACATCAACTTCAAGGGCTGGGCGGTGCTGGCGTCGTCGCCGAAACTGTGGCGGGCGGTCATGCCGCTCAACAAACTCGCCAACCTGATTCCGCTCGATTTGTTCAAGGTCGGGCCGCTCGGCAGGTGGCTTAAAACACGCACTCTCCCGAAATTCAAGGGAGGCAATTTCAGAAAATGGTTCTCTAAAAATGGATAAAAACGCTTTTATAAACACGGTAAAAGACGCGGAAAAATCGCGCCCGGAAGCCGAACTTCCCAAGTTTTCGAGGGAGGACACGGTGTCGAACCCCGCAATCGCGGGAACGCCGAAAGAGGCGTTTGTGCGGAACTTTCTGGCAAGCCACGGAAACGTGGTCGAAAGCGCGGAAGCGCTGGTTGCATTCCTCAAAGACAAGGGCTGTAAACGGGGAGTCGCCGACGCAAAAATCGACAATACATTCGGACTGGAAAACTTCTTCAAACTCGACAGGGAGTTCGACCGCAACAACCCCGACGAATACGACTTCGGAATCAGCAAAGCGTCGATGGCAATAGCCGAAAGCGGCGCAATAGTGCTAAAAGACAAGGATACCGCCGACAGACTCGATACAATCGCGCCGTGGATACACGTCGCAGTGCTGAAAGAAAGCGATATCGAACAAACGATATACGACGCGCTCGAAAAGACGGTGGATTGCCCCTACGCAATATACGTCGCCGCCCCGTCAAAAACGACCGACGTCGAGGGAGTGCTCGTGGAGGGCGTGCACGGCCCAGGCTGCCAAGTCTGCCTGATTGTAAAATAACAAACCACACACAAAACGGAAAGCAAAACGCTTTCCGTTTTTTTTGCATATATACCTCCGTATCCGCATTAGCGTATATC
>JAJXPD010000157.1 GCA_021641325.1 Opitutales bacterium | reverse complement strand
CTTTTTTTGAAGTTTTTTTCAACCAAAGCATCTTTTTTAAAGAACCGCGGGATTCAACCGAAAGCCGAAGCTTTCAAATTGAAAAGGCCTTCCATTAAGGCGAAACAGCCGCACACTGTCAAGAAACTTTTTTTAAATTTTCTAGCCAGCAAAAGCCGGCGGCATTCGGCAAAAAAGCGCAAAACCACAAATTGAGATTTTCTATCATATATTAACAACAAGCGAAATCGCGAATTGGCTTGCGCCCGAGCGCAGTTCGGACAGACTTTCGACACATGCAAAAGGCAATCGACATAGTAGCGGAAATATTTTCCTCCGCGCTGGATTTCATCTTCCCGCGCGAATGCGTACTTTGCGGAAAGATAAATCCGCAGGGAAAATTTCGGCACATTTGCGAAGACTGCGGGCAAACGGTCAGGCTCTTGGACGGAGCAAGGTGCACGCGTTGTTCCGAACCGATAGGGCCGAAAGACATGCCGAACGTGCACGGCTGCCCGCACTGCTTCGACAGAAAACTCCGCTTCGACAAAAGCCTTTGCGTTTGCGCTTTCGACGGCGCGCCGCGCGGGCTTTTGCACGACCTAAAATACCGAAACGGGACGTACGCACTCTACGACCTTGCGAAGATTGCCGCGCAATTTCCAGAAGCGGGAAGGTTCATAGACGGCGCGATTTTGGTGCCAGTTCCGCTGCATTTTCTCAGGAAAATCAAGCGCAAATACAACCAGAGCGAGCTTATCGCAAAGATGTTTGCGGATACATTTCCGAACGCGAACGCCCGCGTCGCCGACATTTTGAAGCGCAAGCGCAGGACGCCTACGCAAACGACGCTCGACAAGGAAGAGCGCGAGGCGAACATAAAAAACGCGTTTGAAATCCGCGGCGAAAAATACATTCGCGGCATTCCGAAAGACGCGAACATAGTAATTGTAGACGATGTCATGACAAGCGGCGCGACGCTTTCCGAATGCGCAAAAATATTGAAGCGCGCGGGATTCAAGAACGTGTCCGCGCTTGCGTTTGCGCGGCGTTTGTAGGCCGCCGAGAACGAAGCTCGGCGCCGACGCCTCGGGGCTGCGAACAATCCGTAAAAAAAAGGAGGCATATCCGCCGCAAGCCCCAAAACATAAAAGCCATCCCGCGCGATAGCGGACGGGCAACGATGCGCTTTCGGAGGGCAAACCGCCGCAAGCCGAATCAGGACACTTTCGGCTTTACATTACCCCGCCCGCGCTTCAAAATCCCCTTCGAAAAACAGGTTTTAAATGTTCCACATGGAACAATGCATTGACCATAAAGACATGAACATCCCGCGAAGAAGATTTTTACAAATACCCCTTTCCCTGACGGCTGCCGCGCTTTGCCGCGCCTGCTCCCCGCGCGACACGCCGTCGGATTCGCCCAAAGAGCGCGCGGAACAAGACGCCAGCCCGCTAGCGGAATTGCACAAAACATCTCCGTACGTTCCCGATCCGCGCAGAAGGGAAATTCTCGCGCAAATACAAAGGCGCGCCGACGCCTGCGAGAACACGGGGTTCGAGGCCTACTGCGCGAATGCGCAATCGTCGAATACCCCGCCTGCATCCGCGCCCCAAATTATGCGCGATTTTGAATACGCCTTCGAAACAATAGCCGGCAAACTGGCGAATAAGCCGCGGCCGAAAAGCGGGGCAAGGCTCTATCTGCTATACAACATGGGATACATTGTGCAAACGCCGACAACTACATTCGGCATAGACATAGTACACACCCAAACGGAGCGAATCGCCGAACTGCTGGATTTTCTGCTTATAACCCACAGGCACGCCGACCACTATTCCCTCGCGCTCGTGCGGCATATGGGCAGCAAGCCCGTCGTCTCGAACTTCATTGAAAACGAATTCAAGCAAAATTCCGACACAAAAAACTACAAATTCGGCGGAATAGATATCGCGGCAACGCTCACCCACCACGGAAGCCGCCTCCCGAAATTCAACAGCACTTTTGAAATAGCCTGCCTCGATACGGCGGAAAAAATCAGAATATTGCATGTCGGCGACGCGGGGAAATACGAGCAAATAAAGCCCTCGCGCAGTCCGGACGTTTTCATTCCGCACGTTTCCGTCGGACTGGACATAAAAAAGTGCGCGGAGGAAACAATCAAGCCGAAGCTTCTTTTAATGTCGCACCTGCTCGAACTGGGGCATCCGACCTACAAATGGCGCCACCCGCTTTCGCTCGGATTGGCAAAATGCGATTCAATTAAAGGCACGGCGGCGATAATGCCGTTTTGGGGCGAATGCGTGGAAGTCGGCTAAATCGCGGCAAAAAAACAAAAAAACAGCCCCCCGTTAAAAAAGACGCAAAAAGCCCCCTATTCGGCATTTTACCCCTTTTTGCAGGGGACAACATAAGCCGAAGGCGAAAACGAGCCAGCAGGGGCTGTTTTAAAGCCCGATTTTTAGACAAAGCCGCAATTTTTCAATTTTATAAAAAAACACGAAACCCGCCCTCAACGCGCGACCAAGGGGTACACAGGCAGAAAAAACGCCCTACTTTAAAATTCCGGAGCGGGATTTCAACGCGACAAGCAAAACGTTTATATCGGCCGGCGATACGCCCGAAATGCGCGAAGCCTGCGCGACAGTCGCCGGACTTGCCGCCGCGAGCTTCTGCGCGGCTTCGAGGCGCAAGCCGACGGCGTGGGCGAAATCGAAGCCCTCTGGAATTTTGACGTTTTCAAAAGCCGCGGATTTTTCAATCTGCCGCAGATCGCGCTCCAAATACCCTTTGTAGACGAGGCGGTAGACAACCTCCTCTTTCGCGTTGCCGGAGAGGTTCGCAAACGCCGACGGAACGGAAACGCCGTCAAGCCCGCCCGCGCGGCGCATTTTTGCGGCGGTGCCGTCGCGCTCGAAATCGGCAACCCACTTGTCGATTGCCTCTATTTTCGCCCTTACGTTCGCCGCCCTGCCCGACGGCAGCAGACCCATGCGCTCGGCGTGGGCAAAAAGCCTGTACTCCGCGCTCGAATGGTTGAGAAGCAGGCGGTACTCGGCGCGGCTTGTGAACATGCGGTACGGCTCGGACGTTCCCTTCGAAACGAGGTCGTCGATAAGAACGCCGATGTAGCTTTCGTGCCGTTTGAGAATTAGCGGCTCTTTGCCGAAAACCTTGGCGGCGGCGTTCGCGCCCGCGACAAGCCCCTGCCCCGCCGCCTCCTCGTAGCCGCTCGTGCCGTTGATTTGCCCCGCGCAGAAAAGCCCCTCCACAATGCGCGACTCCAACGTCGGGCGGAGCTGCGTGGGCGGCGCGAAGTCGTACTCGACGGCGTAGGCGGGGCGAAGCATTTTTGCGCACTCCAAGCCGGGGATTGTCTTCAAAATTTCAAGCTGGACGTCGAGCGGCATCGACGTCGAAAGCCCGTTGATGTACCACTCGTCGGTAAAACGCCCCTCCGGTTCGAGGAAGAGCCTGTGCCCGTCCTTGTGGGCGAAACGAACGACCTTGTCTTCTATGCTCGGGCAGTAGCGCGGCCCGATTCCCTTGATTTCGCCGCCGTACATCGCCGAGCGGCGGAGGTTTTTGCGGATAACCGACGCCGTGTCCAAATTGGTCGAAGTTTCGTAGCAGGCAAGCTGCTCGCGCCCGAAGCCGACAAAGCCCGCCCACGAAAGCGACTGTTCCACGCGGAACATTTTATCGTCCGCCGCTTCGCCCGAAGAAAAGCCCGCGCGCGCGCCGAACGCGCGGCGTTCGGGCAGTTCGGAAACGTCGCGCGTGTCGTAAAAGCCGAAGAGGGTGGGGGGGCAGTCGCCGTGCTGGACGGCGCACTTCGAAAAATCTATCGACGAGCCGAGGATTCGCGCGGGAGTGCCCGTTTTCAGGCGTCCGATTTCTATTCCCGCCTCAGCCATGCTGTCGGAGAGCGTCTGCGCGGAAAAGTCGCCCATGCGTCCGCCGACGGTCTTCGACGAGCCGACGTGCATAAGCCCTTTGAGGAACGTGCCCGTGGTAAGGATTACCGTTTTGCCGAAAAACTCGACGCCGAGGTTGGTTTTGACGCCGCGGATAACGCCGCCCTCGACGTCAATCGCCGTGGCGACCGCCTGAAAGAGCGACAAATTCGGCGCGGACCCCAAAACCGACTTCATGCGGAACTGGTACGCCTTTTTGTCGCACTGGGCGCGGGGCGACTGCACCGCTGGGCCTTTCGACGAGTTGAGAACGCGGAACTGGATACCCGTCGCGTCGGCGTTGACCGCCATTTCGCCGCCGAGGGCGTCGATTTCGCGGACAATATGCCCCTTGGCAAGCCCGCCGATTGCGGGGTTGCAGCTCATCTGCGCGACGGTATCGGCGTTGCCCGTAAGCAGGAGGGTGTTCGCCCCCATGCGGGCGGCGGCGAGAGCCGCTTCGCAACCGGCGTGTCCCGCGCCGCACACAATGACGTCGTATGGCGATTCTTTACTTAAATTAAGCATTTTCGGAATTTTCGACGTTTTGGGCTTCGGCGCAAGAATTTTTTGCGCCGCGCCGCGGAAGCGGCGCAAACGGAACAAGCAAGCGCCCTCGGCGGCGCCGCTCTATTATATAGAGCGAATCGCCCGCGCGGGAGCAAAAAATGTTCCATGTGGAACATTGCCGGCGCGGCAAGCCCGAGGAGGCGCGGGACGGCGGCGGACGAAAAGATTGAAGCGGGAACGCCGTCTTCGGAATCAAAGAAAGGCGGCTCGACAGACCCCCTCCACGCCCGAGTTTGCCGATAAAAAACAAAAAAAACCGAGATTCAGCAAGCTTGGGGCGGAAAAAAATGTTGACAATGTTCGCCCGTCGGCAAGTTTTATACCAATAAATATAGAGC
>JAJXPD010000156.1 GCA_021641325.1 Opitutales bacterium | reverse complement strand
GCACAAATGCTATTTTGCGCGTTAGATACTTCTTGCAAAAAGCGGAGTCCGCGCTTAGCGTGCGCGGTATGAAAATTTTAACGTCATCACTTGTTTCGTTCATAATCGCGGCGGCATGCGCGCATGCGTTCAGCTTCGGCGAGCTTGCAAAAAACGTAAGCGAAAGCGCGATTGCGGCAAGCGCGTCGTCCAAAAACATCGAAGAGCTTAAAACAAAGCAGGAGGCAACGCTTGCCAAATACAAGAAAAGCAAGGAGGACTTCCTGAAAGGCTTCGCGGAGGTCGCGGACTCGTGCGGCGCGGAGACTTACGCAAAACAGGCAAAGGACGCGCTCGGAAAAGTCGAGGCGCAGTCGGCAAAAACGCTCGACGTGCAGGGCGCGGCGCAGCTTACCGACGAGATAATCGAAAAGACATCAAACGGCACCGCGCTGAAACTTCCCGAAGACGCGGCGGCGGCGGCAAAAACCGCGGCAAAGTCGGGCCTTGCAACAATGGGAGAGGCAATCAAGGGCGAAATGGAGGTCGGGCGCGATGTCGCGGAACTTGCCGAGAAAGTCCGCGATGTCATGAAAAACGGCACGACCGCCGAAAAAATCGCGCTCGGCTCGACGCTTTCGCCGACGCTCGAATTGGCGAAACTCGTGCCGTCGGACATCTCGAAGTCGAAGGACGCGGCGGTATCGATTGCGAAGTCGCTCAAAGAGGGCGGGGTGAAAATTCCGTCGTCGCTGGCTTCGGCAATCGGCCTTTAAATTTAGAAAAAATTTCCGATTCATTACGTCGCCCGAGGGCATTTCCGCCCAGCGGGCGACGAATTATTTGCGGATATGGCTACTTTGATTTTATTAAGACACGGCGAAAGCCAATGGAACGCCGAAAACAGGTTTACGGGCTGGACGGACGTCGATTTGACGCCGAAAGGCGAGTCTGAGGCGGCTCGCGCGGGCAGGGCGATAGCCGCCGCAGGCTTGGGGTTCGCCGCCGCCTACGCGTCGGTCTTGAAGCGGGCGGTGCGGACATTGCACATCGTAGAGCGCGAGACGGGGCTTGAAGCCGTCCCCGAATACAAAACTTGGCGGCTCAACGAACGCCACTACGGAGCTTTGCAGGGGCTGAATAAGGCGGAGACCGCGGAAAAATTCGGTGCAAAGCAGGTGAAAATCTGGCGTCGAAGCTTCGACGTTCGCCCGCCGCTGCTCGAACCCGACGACCCGCGCTCGCCGCGCTTCGAGCGCAAATACGCGTTTGCCGACAGGCGCGTACTGCCGCTCGGAGAGTCGCTCAAAGACGCAATCGAGCGGGTGCTGCCCGTTTGGAGCGACTTTATCGCGCCCGATTTGAAGTCGGGCAAAAACGTAATCGTCGCCGCGCACGGAAACAGCCTGCGGGGGCTGATAAAATTCATAAAAAACATCGGCGACGCCGAAATCGTCTCGCTCGAAATCCCCACTGCCGTCCCCTACGTTTTCGAGTTCGACGCCGACCTGAATTTGAAGTCGGAGCGCGTTTTGCCTTAGTTTGTCCTTGTCTTTCGGCGGCGGGTTTGAGAATATCCGCGCGTTATGGACAAAGCGGAGCTTTCGAAATTCGTGCCCATGCGCCGCTGCGAAATGGAGGCGCGGGGTTGGGACGCAATCGACATTCTGATTGTGTCGGGCGACGCATACGTTGACCACCCAAGCTTCGGGGCGTCGCTGATTGCCCGCATTCTGCTCGACGCGGGGTACAGGGTGGGAATCGTCGCCCAGCCCGACTGGAAGAATCCCGAAAGCCTCAACGAATTCGGGCGGCCGCTAATCGGTTGCGGAGTGACGGCGGGCAACATAGACTCCATGCTCAAAATCTACACTGCGGGACGCCGCATGCGCCACGAAGACATGTACGCGCCCGACGGCAAAACGGGGCTTTGCCCGCCGCACGCGTCGGTTGTCTACTGCCAGCTTGTCAGGCGGGCGTTCCCTAAACTGCCCGTAATTCTCGGCGGCGTAGAGGCGAGCCTGCGCCGCGTTGCGCACTACGACTATTGGCAGGACAAAATCCGCCCCTCCGTCCTTGTAGACTCGAAGGCCGACCTCCTTTGCTACGGCATGGGCGAGCTTACAATGCTCGAAATTTTCGACCGCCTCAAAAACGGCAAATCCCTCGACGGCATTCGCGGAACGTGCCGCTATCTGGGCGGAACGGAGTCGGCGGGCTTCCCGTCGGAGGGCTGCGTGGAGCTGTCGTCGTTCGAGGAAATGTGCGCCGACAAAACCGCAATCATGCGCGAGACCAAGACGGTTGAGTCGGAAATGAACCCATGGAACGGCAGGCGGCTTATCCAAAAAACAAACGGAAGAATTCTGCTCATAGAACCGCCGCGCGAGCCGATGACTTCGGCGCAGTTTGACAAATTCTGCGAGCTTCCGTTCACGAACCTGCCGCATTGGAGCTACTCGGCGAAAATTCCCGCGTGGGAGATGATAAAAGACTCCATCACCGTCGTGCGCGGCTGCCCCGGGGGCTGCGCGTTCTGCGGGCTGGTGTCGCACCAAGGGCGGCACCTTGTGTCGCGGACGCCAGAAAGCGTCGTGCGAAGCGTCGAAAAGCTCTCGCGCGAGCCGTATTTCAGGGGGACGGTCAGCGACGTCGGCGGAGCCGCGGGCAACATCTACGGGCACGTTCCGCGCGACCGCGAGCTTTGCAAAAAGTGCCGCCGCTACTCGTGTATATTCCCCAACTTTTGCAAAAACTACCGCGCCGACGGCGCGCCGCTCTCGAAACTGCTCGACAAGTTGAAGTCGATTCCGAAAGTAAAACACGTTTTCGTAAATTCGGGCGTGCGCCTCGACCTCGCGCTTTTGCAACCCGAACTCACCGAAAAAATCATAGCAAACCACGTTTCGGGGCAGATTAGCGTAGCCCCCGAACACCTTTCCGACCGCGTCCTTAAACTCATGCGCAAGGGCAAGGCGGGCGAGTTCGAGGAGTTCCGCAGAATCTTCGACAAAGTGAACGGGCGCACGGGCAAAAAACAGTACATGGTGCCGTACTTCATCTCGAATTTTCCGGGGTGCACAGAGGCGGACATGAAAGTTGTCGATTCGTACCTGTCGAAATCGAACTGGAAATTGCAGCAAGTGCAGGACTTCATTCCGCTTCCGATGACGATGGGCTGCGCAATGTACTGCTCGGAAACCGCCCCCGACGGCTCGCCGATAAAAGTCAACAAGGGGCTTGCCGAACGTCGAATCCAGCGCGACATGCTCCGCAGCGGCCACAAAAAACCGAAGCGCAAATTCGGCGCAAGGTAGGGCGTTTTGCCGCTTCCTCGCTTAAAATGAATTTTAACATCAAGTATTAATCTACATGAAAAACACACTAAAATACTTAATCGCAACGCTCGCCGCCGCCGCGTTCCCTCTCTGCGGATTCGCGGCGTTTACGGAAGTGAGCGTTAAAGACAAACCCGTCGTGCAGGTGCCGTTCAAGCCCTTTGCCGACGAAGCTCCGAGCCTTCTGCCGCCGAACAAAAAGTGGAAGCTCGTCTGGAACGACGAATTCAACGGCGCGGAAATCGACAAGACAAAGTGGATGTGCCGCGAGTCGTTCTGGGGGCGGGATTTCCCCGCGTTCGCGCACAATTTCGAGGGCGTCGAGATGACGGGCAAGACCGTGCGCCTTCACCTGCTCCGCAAGGGCGACGACTTCTGCTCGCCGCATTTGCAGACAGGCTCGCTCACCTACGACATTCCCAAAGATTCAAAGGGCTTCTGGCCGTTCGGCAAATACCGCAAGCCGCTTTTCATGCACAAATACGGCTACTATGAAATCCGCTGCAAACAGCCCAAGAACGCGGGTTGGCACTCGGCGTTCTGGCTGCAGTCGCCGGGGATTGGCTCGACGCCGAACCCCGAAGTCTCGGGCGTCGAAACGGACATCATGGAAAACTACAAGCAAGTTTCGGAGGGGCGCATTGTCGGCGGCAACGGCTGGAACGGCTACGGCAGGGACGGCAAGTGGTTCGGGCATTTTTCGTGGGAGTACGAGGCGGACGCCGACGGCTGGTGCTATTACGGCGTCGATTGGTCGCCGAAAGGCTACACGTTCTATGCAAACGGCAAGAAAGTAGGCGAGCAAAACAGCCCCGTTTCGCACGTCGAGCAGTTTGTTCTTGTTTCGACCGAGCCGCGCGGATACCGAAACGCGCAGGGCAACGACGGCGGGCTTTCCTCCGGCTCGCGCGTTTGGGGCAAGCCCGCGCCCGAACTCTTCAAGGCGGTTTTGCCCGACTATTTCGAAGTGGACTTCGTGAGAGTCTACGACGAAGTTCCCGACAAACAATAGCCGACTTCGCGCCCCGCTTAAACTCCGCGCGGTAATTTCGGCGACGTCGAAATGTTATTGCAGAAAACGTCAATCGCAAGACCTGCCGAAAACGGAATAGGGAGCGGTCAATTCAAACCGCGCCCGCAAAACCCGCCTAAATTACGGCGGGTTTTTTTGTGGCAATTTTGCGCCGCATTTAAATCAAAGCGAAAGCGGCGGAGGAACGTTTCCCGAAAAAAAACAACCCGCGCGGGAAGTGTGCCACGCAGGTTAGCTGCGACGCCGAATGCCCCTATTGCGGCTTTCGTACTCCGAAGCGGCAGGTTTCCGAAATTAGGCAGTTATCCACGTTGACCGTCCGAACCGCGTTTGTCCATGGGGAATTTTTCCCCCTTAGCAGAAGTCGGCAGGCGTCGAACGAAATGTCTTTTGCGTGCAGGACAATCAGCGCGTCTGACGTGCATTTTACTTTGCGCCAGTCGTCCATGGTCTTTATCGGGACGGGGTTTTTGCAAATCAGCGAGCCGCCCGAC
>JAJXPD010000155.1 GCA_021641325.1 Opitutales bacterium | reverse complement strand
CTTTAACGCATTAAATTTTTTATGGCTACCAAGAACGCAGAATACAATTTTTCCGAAATAGAAAAATACTGGCAAAAGAAATGGGACGACGAAAAAACATTCCACGCCGAAACCGCGGCCGCCGCTCCCAAATACTACATTTTGGACATGTTCCCCTACCCGTCGGGCGCGGGTCTGCACATCGGACACCCCGAAGGCTACACGGCGTCGGACATCTTGGCGCGCTATAAATGGGCAAACGGCTTCAACGTCCTGCACCCGATGGGCTGGGACGCTTTCGGACTTCCCGCCGAACAGTACGCGGTAAAAACGGGCACACACCCATCGATTACGACCGCCGCAAATATCGACAACTTCCGCAAACAGATAAAGTCGATAGGCTTCGCAATAGACTGGCAGAGGGAAATAAACACGACAGACCCGTCGTACTTCAAATGGACGCAGTGGATTTTCCTGCAACTCTTCAAAATGGGGCTTGCGTATGTGGACGAAAAACCCGTGTGGTGGTGTCCGCAACTCGGAACGGTGCTCGCAAACGAGGAAGTCATAGACGGCAAGAGCGAGGTGGGCAAATTCCCCGTGGAACGCAGAAAGCTCCGCCAGTGGGTGCTGAAAATCACGGCATACGCCGACAAACTCATCAAGGGGCTGGACAAGCTCGACTGGCCCGACTCTACAAAACGCCTGCAACGCAACTGGATTGGACGCTCGGAAGGCGCGGAAGTCGATTTCGAAATAGCCGACTCCTACGCAAAGGGTCAAAAACTGCGCGTGTTCACAACCCGCCCCGACACGCTCTACGGCGCAACCTACATGGTCGTAGCCCCCGAACACCCGCTCGTGGATAAACTCGTTTCGCCCGACCAAAAGGCGGCGGTGGAAGCCTACCGCAAGGCGATAGCCTCAAAGAGCGACCTCGACAGAACCGACCTCGCAAAGGAAAAGACGGGCGTGGCGACGGGCGCACACGCAATCAACCCCGTCAACGGAAAACTCATTCCGATTTGGGTTGCCGACTACGTTCTGATGAGCTACGGCACGGGCGCAATCATGGCGGTTCCCGCGCACGACGACCGCGACTTCGACTTCGCAAAACAGTTCGACCTGCCCATTATCCGCGTGATTGAAAAGAAGGACGCCGACGGCAACGACGTTCCCCTGCCCTTCACCGACGTAGGCAAAATGGTAAATTCGGGCGAATTTACGGGCATGGATTCGGCGGAGGTAAAACGCGCGATTATCGGAATGCTCGAAGAGAAAAAGCTCGGCAAAAAATCCGTAAACTACAAACTGCGCGACTGGCTGTTCTCGCGCCAACGCTACTGGGGCGAACCCTTCCCGATTCTCTGGGTATCGAAAGACGCCTACGACGCCGCGTCGAAAAGCAAAGTCTGGGAGGGCAAACTGCCGCCCGAACCCGTGTCTTTCAAGGACGACTCCGGCGAAACGCGCTACGCGCTTCCGCTTCCCGAAAACCAACTACCGCTCACATTGCCGCAGGTCGAAAACTACAAGCCGTCGGGCACGGGCGAAAGCCCGCTCGCGCACGCGACGGAATGGCTGAACGTCAAGGTGAACGTCGAAACGGGCGAAGTCAAAAACGCGCCGGAAGCATCGGGCGAAAACTGGTTCGACGCCCGCCGCGAAACAAATACAATGCCCCAGTGGGCTGGCTCGTGCTGGTACTACCTGCGCTACTGCGACCCCCACAACGACTCCGCCCCGATTGGCGAAGAAGCCGAACGCTACTGGCAGTACCCCGATTTCTACATCGGCGGCGCGGAACACGCGGTGCTCCACCTGCTCTACGCCCGCTTCTGGCACAAAGTGCTCTTCGACTGCGGCGTGGTCAAGGGCGACGAACCTTTCAAAAAACTGTTCCACCAAGGGATAATCCTCGGACAGCTCGAATACACAGGCTATAAAAAGGACGGCAAGTGGGTGCCCGCAAGCCAAGCTTCTGAAAACGGAGTCGAGGCAGTGAAACTCGCCGAAAGCGACGTCGAAAAAGTCGGCGCGGCGTACGTGCTCAAAGCCGACAAGTCGATTACCGTAGACGCCCGCAGCTTCAAGATGAGCAAAAGCCGCGGCAATGTCGTCAACCCCGACGACATCATCAAACAGTACGGCGCGGACTCGCTGAGACTCTACGAAATGTTCCTCGGACCGCTCGAAGACCAAAAACCGTGGAATACAAACGGAATCGAGGGCGTGTCGCGCTTCCTCAAAAAGATTTGGCGCGAGTTCGTCGGCAAGGACGGCGGCATAGCCGAAAAAATCGCCGACGGCGCGCAGGACGACCCCGCCCTGCTGAAATCCCTCAACGAGACAATCAAAAAAGTCTCCGCCGACATCGAAACACTGCGCTTCAACACGGCGATTTCGCAGATGATGATTTTCCTCTCTACTTTCCAGAAGACCGAAAAAGTCTCGAAGGAAAGCGCGGAAAAATTCGTCAAACTGCTCGCGCCCTTCGCCCCGCACATCGCGGAGGAACTCTGGGAACGCCTCGGCAATTCTTCGACCGTCGCAAAGGCGGCGTGGCCGAAGCCCGACGAATCGAAAATCGGCGGCGACACCGTGAAAATGGGCGTACAGGTCAACGGCAAACTGCGCGGCGAACTCTCGATTGCAAAAACCGCGTCGAAAGACGAAATGCTCGCGGCGGCGAAAGCCCTGCCCAACGTGCTCGCATTCATCGACGGCAAGACAATCGTCAAGGAAATCTGCGTGCCCGCAAAGATAATCAACATCGTCGTAAAATAATGAAACGAACCGAAATCGCGTTTGCGCTGGCGTTTGCGGCGGCGAACCTGCACGCCGCGGGAGGGCTGCTGTATGTCCACACGGCGCGGGGCGCGTCCGAAATCGGATTCGGCGGAGCGAAAACGGCGGCGGTTGCGGGAATGTCGGGCGAGGCGAAAGACGCAAAAATTTCGGGAGGCAAAGGCGTGTTCGCCGTGCTCTCGAACAAAACGGCGTTTTTGCTCGCCGAAGATTCCGAGCTTGAAATCGGAAAATTCGTGCAGGTTGCGCCGTTTAAAGACGACCTCTCCAACGAGTCCGAATCAACAACGTCGGCATGCGAAATGACGCTAAAAAAAGGCGCGTTGCACGTCCGCACTCCGCAACTGCGCCCGACAAGCTCGCTGAAAATAAAGACGCCCGAAGCCGAACTCGAAGCCGAAAGCCGCGGATTTTCGGTATCGACCAACGGCGGAAAAACCGAAGTTCTGCCCGTTGAAGGCGCACTGTTCGTAAAAACAAAAAACGGCAAAACCGACATCGTAAAAACGGGGCAACGCGCGGTTGTATGCGGCGGAAAAATAACGATAGACTACGCGCGGGTCTCGGAACTCGAAGCCGCAAAAAAGAAAATCGCCCAATGCAAATCCGCCGCAGATACAACGCTGTTTAAATGCGGAGAAAAAATTTCGGCTGAACGCTCCGTGAAAAAATCGTTCTTCGGCTACGGTCAAAATTTCGACTAACATGATTTCAAAATTCCTGCCAACCGACTTCGACAAATCCGCGAAAATCGCAATCCTCGCCGGCAAGGGCGCATACCCGTCGCTCCTGAAAGACAGGCTCGACGCGGCGGGAATCCCCAACGCGCTCATGGCGTTCGAGGGCGAAACCGCCCCCGAACTGTGGGAGAGGTTCGACGACTCCCAACGCGCGTGCGCAAACGTCGGACAGCTCGGACACCTGCTGAAAAACCTCAAAAAAGTCGGGGCGCGATACGCAATCATGGCTGGGCAAATCACGCCCAAAAAGCTCTTTAAGGGTATGAAGCCCGACCTCAAAGCAATTCTCGTGCTCGCGACGCTCAAACGCAAAAACGCCGAAACCATCTTCGGGGCTATCGCCGACCAACTGCAAAAAATCGGCGTAGACATGCTCGACGCACGCGCTTTCCTCGACGACTCCCTCGCGCCGAAAGGCTTTTTCTGCGGGGCGAACATGAAAAACATTCTGCCCGAACACATCGAACACGCAATGCACATCGCCCGCGAATGCGCAAGACTCGACATCGGACAGGGCTGCGTGGTCTCGCGCGGAACGGTGCTTGCCGTCGAAGCTTTCGAGGGCACCGACGCAATGCTCGAGCGCGCCGCGACATTCGGGGCAAAAGACTGCATTTTCGCAAAAACCGTAAAACCGAATCAGGACTACCGCTTCGACGTGCCCGTAATCGGCGAACGCACAATGCGCAAACTCGCGGCGGCGGACATAAAAAACGTGGTCGTCGAGGCAGACAAAGTCATAGTGCTCGAAAAGGACAAAGTAAAGAAACTCGCCGAGGAAAACGGAATAAGAATTTTGGGAATATAAAATGGGTATCATAGACGACAGAAAAAACGCCGTGCGCGAAGAATACGGATATTTCGGAACGCCGCAGGAATTGTTCGAATACATCGTGCTGAAAAACAAGTCGGCAACGCCGCTCGACAAGGAGCTGAAAATCGACGAATTTCTCGTGAAGGGCTGCGTGTCGAGCCTGTGGCTCGTGCCGACTTTCTCGGACGGCAAATGCCATTTCAAGTCGGACGCAGACTCCGTGATTACGCGCGGAATAGCGTCGCTTGTGTGCTCAATGTACGACGGACTTACCCCCGAAGAGGTGCTGCAATTCGACCCGTCGTTCCTCGAAGAACTTGGCATCACCGCGCACCTGACGCCCAACCGCCGCAACGGGCTGAGCCAGCTCTGCAAGAAAATCGCCGAATTCGCCGAATTCCACAAAGCGCAATCCCGATAAAAACCGCCCTAAAAAAAAATCATAATATGCTTGAAAAGCGCGTTGAATGCGGACAATATTCAATCCCGAAAACGCGCTGTATACCCAACGCAACGCATAAATTTTTTTTACAAAAAACAACACCCTAACAT
>JAJXPD010000011.1 GCA_021641325.1 Opitutales bacterium | reverse complement strand
CGGGAGTCGGCGAAATTAGCCCGACGCCCATTTTCTTCAAGAAAAAAGCGCGCCACCCGACGCGCTTTTGTCCAAGTTATACGGTTTTCGCGCCGTCGCCCGACGCGCAAGTAAATACCGTGGGTTTTTTGCCGAATTTCGCCTCGTAGAGTTCCGCGACCTTTTCGGCGTCGGCTTGCGAGAACGTTTCGTCCGTCAGCGCCATTACCGCGCCGCCGAATCCGCCGCCGCTCAGGCGCGCGCCGAAAACGCCCTTCATTGTCGAGACCGTATCGACGAGGAAGTCGAGCTCTTCGCAGGAGTTTTCGAAGAGCCTGCGCGAGCTTTCATGCGAGGCGTTCAGAAGTTTGCCGACCCCCGCGATGTCGTCCGAAAGCAGCAGTTCCTTGGCCTTCACCACGCGGGCGTTTTCTTCGATAACGTGTTTTGCGCGGCGGTAAACTACGTCCGACATTTTGTCTTTTGCCGACTCCAAATCGGCGGGCGTGAACGCCCTTAGCGGTTTTTGCCCGCCGCCGTTCGAGAGGATTTTCGCCGCCTCCATGCACTCCGCGTGCCTTGCCGCGTACAGCCCGTCGACGAGCGCGTGTTTCTTTGTGGAGTTGAAGAGCCAGAAGCGGCAGTTCGGGGGCAGGGGATAGTTTGAAAATTCCTCCGTGAGGCAGTCGATATAGACGATTGTGTCCTTTTTGCCGAAGCCAGACACGCCCTGGTCGAGAATGCCGCAGGGCATTCCGACGAATTCGTTTTCGCACTTGCGCCCGATTTTCACGAGCGTCTTGCGGTCGGCTTCGAAGCCGTAGAGTTTCGACATCGCGTACGCGCTCGCCAGTTCGATTGCCGCCGAGGAGCTAAGCCCCGCGCCCGCGGGCAGGTTGCTGCAATCGAGCATGTCGAAGCCGCAGTCGGCTTTCAGCCCCGCCTGCACGAGGAACTTGAACACGCCCAGCGGATAGTTTACCCAGTTCAGCTCTTTGGGCTGTTTTTCGAGTGCGTCGAGTTCTACGAAAACCTTGTCGCCGAATTTCGCGCGGGCGAAGCACAGCCTGCGGTCGGCGCGCTTTGCGATTGCAACCATCACGTCCTTGTCGAGCGCGACCCCCATTACGAGACCGCCGTTGTAGTCGGTGTGGTTGCCGATGAATTCGATTCTCCCCGGAGCCTGCGCGAGGGCTTCGGGCTTGCGCCCGAAGATTTTTTCAAAAGAAGATACGAGTGATTCTTTCATATTTCCCTACATTTGCGGTGCGTGGAGGAAGAGCCCCGAGAACGCGACGTAGAGCGCAACGCACGTCACGAGAATCGCGATTCCCGAAATCTTTGCGCCCCTCGACGACGACAGGTCCATGGTTGTGTTTTCGGGCATTACGATGTCCTGTTTAAGCGGCTTTACGAGCGTGAGCAGAGCCATGATGCCGAGCGATACCGCGAACGTAATCGCCATTCTGTTGAGGAACGCGATGTCGCCGCAGAAGAGTTTGAGCAGGCCGTAGACCACGGGGCTTGTTATGATGCCGATTGCGCCCGCGAAGCGCGGGGCCCTGCGCGAGAACATGCCGAAGATGAACACCGCCAAAATGCCCGGCGAGAGGAAGCCCTGAAATTCCTGAATGTACACGAACACCGTTCCGAGGTTCGGGTTTGCGAGCACGGGGGCTACGAGGCAGCCGATGACCGCGAAAATCAGCACCGAAAGCCTGCCGACGAGCACTTGGTTTTTGTCGCTCGCGTTTTTGTTGAGGAATTTCTTGTAGATGTCGATTGTGAAAATCGTGGACGCCGCGTTGAGCATTGCCGCAAGCGAGCTTACGACCGCGCCGAGGAGTGCGGCGAAAATGAAGCCTTTGAGACCGAAGCCCGCGGGGAGCACCTTTGTGATGAGCAGCCCGAAAGCGGAGTCGTACTTGTAGCCGTAGAAGGTTTTTTTCGTCGACATGGGGTCGTCGAAGTTCGCCGAGTTGCGCGCATTCCATGCGTCGACGAGAGCCTTTGCTCCGTTTTCGTTTGCCTTCGCCCAGCCCTTGTCGTAGACGAACTGCGTGAGGTAAACGGTGCCGTCGGCCTTTGCGCGGGCGTATTCGTCGTGGAGGGCGTTCATTTCGTGCTCCGAGAAAATCGGGTGCTTTGCGCCCTTTTTCTGCTCGTACGAGAACGTTTCTACCGCAAGGCGGGGGTCGTATTTTTTGTTGTTTTGGTCGAGCCAGTCGAAGTACACAACGGAGTACGCCTTGGCGTTTTCCGTCGCGATTTTCTTGTCCATCTGCGCCGCGTGTGCCTGGTCGTCGGAATAGAGATTGAACGCCATGATTCCGGGGATTACGATGATGAACGGAATTATGAGTTTAAGCCCCGCCGCAAGCATGATGCCCTTTTGGCCTTCCGCAAGGCTCGACGCGCCGAGCGTGCGCTGAATGATGTACTGGTTGAAGCCCCAGTAGTAGAAATTGGGAATCCACAGGCCGATGATAAGGGCAGTCCACGGAATTTCGGAGTGGTCTGCGGGCATGAACATTGTTAGTTTGTCGTAGTTGAGCGATACGAATTTTTCGATGATGCCCGCGTCTTTGAGGGAGTCGAGAGCCTGCGGCGTGAACGTAGCCGTCGTTGCGATTTCCGCCGCGGGCTTTGCCGCGAACGCGTCGAAGGCGAAGTACGCAATCAGCATGCCGCCTACGATGAGAGCCGTGCCCTGCAAAAGGTCGGCCCACGCGCACGCCTTCAAGCCGCCCGCGCAGACGTACACCGCCGCGATAATCCCGATGCCCCAGCACGCGACTTCGAGGTCGAGCGCAAAGGGGAGGTCTGCGGAGTGTCCGAACACCGTGTCGGCGACCGTCGCGCCCGAATAGATGACCGCCGTCACGTTCACTAGCACGAGCACAATCACCATCATGAACGACATCACCGAGCGCGAGAGCGCGTCGAACCTGAATTCGAGGAACTGCGGCACCGTGTAGATTCCGCTTTTGAGGAATTTGGGCAGGAACAGGAACGCCACGAAGACGAGCGTGATTGCCGCCATCCATTCGTAGCTTGCGATTGCCAGCCCCGAAATGCCCGCCGCGCTTCCGCTCATGCCCACGAACTGTTCCGTGGAGATGTTTGCGGCAATGAGTGAAATGCCGATGAGCCACCAAGTGAGTCCGCGCCCCGCAAGGAAGTAGTCTTCGCTGCCGCCTTCTCCGCGGCTTTTATACAATCCGACGAAAACGACCGCCGCGATGAACGCAATAAATACTGCGATATCCAATATAGTGTTGAAGTTCATAATTGCAAAAGAATGAAATAATCGGTTTGTTTTGTCCACATTTTTTGAGGCGCGGTGCGCGAATTTTTCACCGCATTTTGGGAATGTTTGAGCATGTGCGGACTTTTGTTAGAAATCCTCCCGCCGTTTGCGGTTCGGGCGCGTTTTGCCTCCGCGCGGGAAAATTTGCGCGCTGTGCCCGCCGCGGTTTTAGAGCGTGAGCACAAGCACCGTGAATTTCGGCGACGCCCTGTTTACGGGGTCGTAGAGAAGCACCACGCACCGCGCGTCTTTTGGGGTTGACACATTGTTGTGGTAGACGGGCTTCCATTTGCGGTCAACCATTCTCGCAATCTGGATTTCAACCGAAGTGTCCCCCTTCTGCTTGGGCTTGAAGATTGCGTTCGCGCCCGATCCGAGCAGTTTCGGCTCTTTGCCGACCATCAGCGCGACCCTGTGCGAGGTCATGTTGATTACGGCGATTTTCTCTTTGGGGAGGGTTTTCGGCGAGACGTTGATTGGGTAGAATACCACCGAGCGTCCCGTTTTGAACATCATCGCGAAGAGTTCGTCTATTCCGAGGGGGATTGTCATGCGGCAGGCTTCGCGGTAGTTGTACTGCGTGCCGTCTTCCGTGGCGACCGCTTCGCGCTTGTAGAAGACCATCGTGCGCGGTCCCTTGTAGTGTATCGCGTTCGACATCGAACCCGACGACACTTTCAAAACCTTGTAGGCGTCTCCCGATTTATACCAAAGGTCGAAGTTTTGGTCTTTCGAGGCGCGGACGGTCGAGACGCCGCCGCCGATATTGGGAATCGTCATTGCGTTCGAGTACGCCCATTTGAAGATTTTGATTGTAACGTCGACGCTTTCCTCCTGCGTTTTCTGTTCCGTCTGTTGTTGTGGCTGCCGTTCCTGCTGCGCGCACAAAACCGACGCGCACAGAAACACGAGTGTTGCGAGTTTCCTTAGCATTGTTGTGTTAGATTTCCTTTTCGTTCAGCCAGCGGAAGGAGACGATTTTGAAGCGTCTGCCGAGTTCCTTGTTGAGGTCGTTGAGCTCGTCTACGTGCGTGTTGAAGTTGCGCTGGTCGTTGACCTTTTCCTGATAGCCGATTTCGTGTTCGCGGCCGCTGATTCTCCACGGTTCCTGATTTTGCGATTCAGAGTCGAAATATTCTGGCATGCGCTGCACGACCATTTCGCACCACGCCTTGCCTTCGACCGCTCCCGAAACGGGGTTGCGGACTTCGCCGTATGCGCGGATTTTGAACGTGTCGGAACGCACCGTCAGGAACGAGCCGAGGCGCGCAAGCAAATCCTGCTGCATGAGGTACGCGGGCGCGCCCGTCGCCTGCGGGCCGATAGCTCCGCGCCAGTTTTCCCAAATCTTCTTCACGTCCTGATAGTCCTTACAGTTGTTGTCGTACTGCAAAGCCTCCGACATGTTGCGGTTGTTGTCTATCGAGATGATGAAGTCTTTGTCAGTGTGGAACGGGTAGTTGATTGAAGTCGAGTCTATCGCCGCCTGCAAGACGCCCTTCTGCGCGTGCGAGACGCGGTATGTAATTTGGTCGTCGTATTCCTTTTCGAGGTTTTTGCGGTCGTCAAGCTTTGAGGGCAGGGGAACTTTGCCGTTGCCGAGGTATTCCTCCGTGTAGCGTTGTTCCGCCGAGAGGTCGGGAACGACTCTGTTGACGAAGTGCGACATCGAATAGAACGGACCTCTGTCCTTGACGTGTTCTACAATCGCCACGGCAAGCTCTTCAATTTCCTCCGCGCTCAAAGCCCTGAACCCTTGGAACGCGGTGTCCTCTTCTGTAATCGACGAAGACGAGGTGAATTCCTTTGCCGAGTAGGGCGCCTGCCAGCGGTGGAACGCGGCGGCGTCGGACTGCTCCAGCTTGAGGCTCTTGCCCTGATAGTCGCGGATTTCCTGCCCGTAGTAGGTTGAGAGCACCGCCTTCCACGCGTCCACGCTTGTGGAGTTCACGTTGAACGCTCCGTTTACCCAGAACTTTGAGGCGTTTTCCTCGAACTGTTCCTTGTTTGAGTCTGAGGTAAGGTCTCTGAGCGAGAGGTAGTCGTCGCGTTCTACTGCGTAGCGGATACGCGGGTTCTGCGGGTAGGCGTACTCTTGGTCGATAGTGTTCTTCGATTCGTCCTTGCGGTAGGGGAGGGTCGAGAAGAAGTATTCGTCCCAGAGGGCGTCGTTGAGCTGCCACGAGATGTCGTAGAGCACTCCGCGGTCTTCGTAGTATGCCGATTCCCTCTTGCCGTCGAATTTGCCCGAGCGCGACACCGAGTTGTTGTCGTCGTTTCTGTCCCAAACCGCGCTTGCGCCGTCGAGCCAGGTTACATGGTAGGCGCGTTCGGGCGAGATTCGGGCGGGGCAGAGCGAGTTGCCAATCGCGAGCGTCGGGTACTGCGATTCGTTTGTCTGCAATCCGTAGGAGCGTTGGAACTGGTCGCTGTTTACGAGGTTCGCGTAGCCTCCGCTTGCAGTGTCTTCGTAGAGCCACGTCGTGCCTTGGTATTTGCCGATGCCGAACGAAAGCCCCGCGCCCGCGAGGTTTGCGGGGTTGGAGACGACTTCCGTCTTTCTGAGGACGTGGATAACGGGGGCTTGGTACGTGCCCAATTCCTCTTTCAGGCCTATTCTTACGTGTCCGTCGGCGACGCCCACGAGCGAGTTTCCGACGTAGGTCATGCCGTCCTTCGTTCCGTAAGCCTGATTGAGCGACTGCATTGTCTTTGTCAGGCGGGAAATCGTGTTGTAGAGCGTTTTCTTTTCGCCCGAAATCGGGATTTCCCTGCCCGACCAGTCTCCGTAGTAGCCCGTCGCGTGAATGTTGGAGTTTACGAAGGGGCGGACGTTGAAGAACGGTTCGTGCCCTGCCGAGCTGTTTGCGTAGGGCTGCGCGAAAATCAAGCCGTAGGGCACGCGGCCGGTGGTGTCGTTGATTGACGCGTAGAGCTGTTGGGCGTAGTTGTAGTTTGTGCTGTTAATCGAGAGGTCTTTGTTGTGCCTGATTGCCTGCGGGAGCGTGTCGCCAAGGCCTTCGGTGTCCATGCAGATTCCCGTTGCGTCGACCGACGGAATGTACTGCGACGACGAGTTGTACATGCGGCAGTTGTCGTGGTTTTTCCAGTAGTTTGCCGAGTGTCTGCGGGGGTTGAGCGTGAGCCAGTTGATGTAGAATCGGGCGCGGTGGATAGGTTCCGTCGCCTTGGTCGAGCCTGCGCCCAACTGCGACTCGTCGTTGCCCGCCGCGTTGGTCGAGAACGGCGTTCCGAAGCCGAGCAGCTGTTTCAGCGCGCCGTCGACCGTCTGGTTGCCGCCGCCGTTTACGCCGTCGGAGTACCACGCGCCGTTCGAGTTCGTGTCGGTATTGCGGTACGCGGCGAGGAACAGCGACCTTCCGTTGTCCATGCGCGCCTCCCCCGGGCAGTGGTAGTTTGTATATACGTAGTAGTTTTGCGCTTCGCCCGACTGCGTTTTCTGTCCGTACGCGCCGATTGACGGGTCGGGGAAGCTAGGCTGTTTGAAGCAGAAGAAGCGAAAGCCGCGCATGTGCATGAGCGACGGCCCCATTATCTGCAAGCCCGCCGCGTAGTCCCTACCAATGTTTTTTGCGCTTGTGGGGCAGAACTTTGCGAATTCGAAACCTTCGCGCTTCCAAATCCAGATGTCGAGGTTCAGGCGGACATATTCAAGTTGGTGTCTGTGAATCGGGTTCCAGTATTTTGCGTTCGTGTTCGGCGGATTCGAGGAGCAGTCCGACGGGCGGGTGTAGTCGAGGTTGTAGGAGGAAATCGCGTAGCCGAGCGGCGTCATGTTGAATGCCGCTCCCAGCATTTTGTGGTTTTCCATGCCCGACATTTCCTTGCGCGGGTAGACGCCTTCGATGTCCTGCATGTCGATATACAGGTTGTTGATATTCGTCTCCATGTTCGCGCCGTTCACGTCCTTGATGTTGCACGCGGCGATGAGGTCTAGGTCGAAGAGAACGTATTTGCCGAGCCTGTCTCTGTACTGCCAGTCGGTGTCGTTGTCGTACTTCGCGGCGTGCTCGGCTTCTGGGTGGGGAATATCCACATAGAAGCAGCCGCCGAGAACGCCGCCGTTGTCGAGTCCGTACATCATGGCGTTGCGCTCTTCGTAAAGGCTCTTTGTGGCGTTTTCTTCAAGAACGCCGTTCGGGCCGTCCTTGTCCTGGTCGGAAGAGCTGCCCTTGTTTTTCGGGTTGCCGACGTAGCTTATGATTTTCTTCATCGAGAAAATCTTCGCCTTGCCGGGTTCGATTCCCTTTGCGTCGTAGGCCATGAAGCGCAGGTTTGCGTCGTCGGTGTTGCCGTCGCTTACGGTGTAGATTTTGCTCGCGTTTTCGGGGTTGCGGGCGTCGATACTGCGCTGTGCGAAGAACAGGTAGCCTTCGGCGGCGTCGGGGTCTTTTAGGATAGAGTTAAAGTACGAACCGTGCGTTACCGCGTAGATTATGCTGTTGAGATAGAGCGGGATTCTCGCAACCCGCGCGGCGTAGCGGTTTCTTCCCGCCGTCGCCCTTTCCGAGGCAAGCTCGCTCGACGGGACTATGTTGCCGTCCGCTACGATGTCTTTCCAGTGCCTCCACTTGAAAGTTTCCGAGACGTTGATGTCGGTGGGCGCGATTGCGCTTTTGATGTCCGCCTGCGAAAGCATGTTCTGCTTTATGCCGTAGCCCAGCGGAAATGCGGGAACGTCCGTATTTCCGTATCTGAAACCTTCGAAGAACGCCGTGTAGCGCGACATAAGCCACTTAATCGGGTAGTCGTTGTTCGAGGTCGGGTTGATGTTGTTGACGATTGTGCCGCTGTCGGTCTGCTCGTTTCTTCCCCAGACCGTGCCGCGCCTGAACGGAAGCATGAACTGGCGGAGCGATTTTTTGTCGGGGTCGGCGCGGGTGACTTCGTCGCTCATCGAGGGGATAATTTCCGTGCGGAGGTCTCTCAGGCACTGGAAGTACTGCCCCGTTTCGTAGCCGATTGCAAACCTGAACGCGCCCGTGGGGTGTCTGAACTGCCCCCACACGCGGATTGCGTAGTATGTGTCGCCCTTGATTTTCGTATCGTACGGATTGTAGAGAATCAGCAGCGGCATGATGTGCAGGCGCAGGCCGTACTTCTGTCCGCCGTAGTTTACAAAAGTGGGAACGTAGAACACTTGGAAGCGTTTTACGACGGGTTTGAGTCCGTATCGGTCGTCCGTCTGAACGCGGGCGTCGAGCGTTTCGCGGTCGGCGAGGTCTTCCGTTCTCGTATTATAATAGGAGCGGAGCTGGTCCCAAAGAGGGCCGCCGGGGTCTTTCCAAATGTATTTGTCGTCGAACATGTCCGCCATCAGTCGGATAGTCGAGAGCGATTCTGCGTCGGCTGTGTTTTCGTGCCCGTACATCTGCGGGCCGAAGATGTGCCCCGTGCCCCTGAGCTTTCTGTCGGGCTCTCCCGATTTGTTCGGGTTGTGGTGGTATCTGTATACGTTGTCCTTTACGAGCGGGTATGCCGTCGTTTTGAAGTCGAAGCCCGCCACGCCGTAGGGGCGTTCGAAATATTCCGTCGCGTTGTTGTTGTCTTTGTCGAGCAGCTCTTCGTCTTCGTTGCCGAAGTCCTTTCGGGTAAGACCGAGGGAAAGGTCCTTCTTCAAGCCGCCGTCGCGCACGTTTACGAGTATGCCCTTTGTGTTGAAGCTTGCGCTGTGGAAGAACACCCTCGAAAGCAGGGTGTTGTCGGGCAGCGAACCCGAGCGGAAAATGTCGAGCTGTTTGATGTCGTCGAGGTTGCGGATACGCGCCATCGAGCTTTGGTCGTCGCCGTCGCGGAAGTCGAGGTCGAACGCCTTTGTTCCCGCCTTGCCGCCCATGCCCGATACCGTCAGCCCGTGAATGCCCGAGTAGAACGGCAGGCTCTGTATTCTGTAATTGATGCGGTTTGCGTGCTCAAACATGTCCTCGGTTGCGACCGCATTGAGCGACGCCTTTTGCCCTTCGTCTGCTACCCACCACGCAATGCGCGTTTCCTTGCCGTCGCTGATTTTTTCGCCCGTGATGGGGTTGGGGTCTACGTCGAGGGTAACAAGCGGCGCAAGAACGTCGCGGTCGGAGCGTGGCGCGCCGTATTCGTCGGAGTACGAGCCTGCGCTGACTGCGCGTACGTATTTGCCGTCGTCGAGCTTTGATGTCGGGCGGTATCTCACCACGGAATAGTCGGTGCTTTCCTTTTCCCTGATTTTATTGCCCGACACAAGCCATGTGAGCGCGCGTTCGACCGTGTTTGTAACATAGTCCGACCGCGCCTGCTGGCGGAGCTGCTTTTCGGGCGAGTAGCCCCTGCGCGAGTCCCACACGCCGACCCAGTAGCGGTTTTGCGAAATCGCGGCGTCGTCTATTTTCTCCGCCTCGTCGCGGTCGATGTTCATCGGCGAGCTCCACCACTCGAACTTTTTGTCGTTGTCGAGCTCCGTGATTGGCGACGCCACGGTGTCGTCGAACATCATTGCGTTTGCCGTTATTCGCTGGTCGGGGCCGAGCGCGCTCTGCACGCGGCTCATTGCCTGATACGCCGCGAATTTGGCGGCCTGTTTGGCCTTAAAGTCGTTCATGCTCTGGCGGCTGAGTCTCATCTGCATCTGGACCATCGTCGCGAGGGTCACGATAAGCAGAACCATAAAGCCCATCAGCGCAAGCGAAAGCACGAGCGCGAAAGCCTTTCTTTCCGAAAGCTTTTTTTGAACGGGGGGGGTAGAAATAAAAGTTTTCTTCATACTCTACGGAAACGCTATTGACGGCGCGTTTTCAACGCAAGCAAATTTTGCGCCGTTTTTTCCGTTTTTACCGACATTTTCCGCCCGTCCCGCGTTCCGTTTATCCCGCCGATTTTCCGCCTTTTGCGGGAAATTTTCTACGCCGCGTACAACAAAGGCGCAAATGCGGCTTTCACTCCGCAACTTGCGCCCCGTTTTTGAAACCCCGTTTGCCTATCGGGCGAGGTCTATGAATTCCTCCTGTATGACGAGCGCGGCTATCCCGCTTATTTCCTCGTCGATAAGCGACATTTCTGCGAAGTCGTCGGCGGTGATTACCCCGCGCGGCATAGTGGCGTCGGCTGTCGCCGAAAACACCGCGACCGCCGCGCATGCCGCCGCCGCCAGCGCGGAGGCGCACGAGAGTATCGAGTTGCGCACCCTGCGCGACGCCCCCGCCTTTGCGACCGCCGCCATGATTTTGTCGGTCGCGTTCGGAAACGCCGCAAGCCGACCCAACAGCGCGTCTATCCGCCCGTCGGCGAGCTTTTCCTCCGCCGAAATTTTCCGCGCCGCCGCCATCACGCTTTCCGTGAAAGAGTCGGGCAGGGCGGGGGTGTCGGCGGCGAGGAGCGCGTCGATTTTCTCGTCGGGCGTTTTGGGCTTTTCAATATCCATTGTTTTTTACTCCGAATTTTTCAGGACTTCCCGCAGCGTGTTTCTCGCGCGGTGAATCCACGTTTTTACCGATTGCACGTTGGCTTTCATTGCCTCAGCAATCTCTTCGTATGAAAGTTGCTGCTGTTTGAGAAGCAGAATTGCGGTGCGCTGGTTTTCGGGTAGGTCTTCGACCGCCGCATAGAAAATCTCCTCCAGCTCCGACACGGGCGTCGAGCGGGCGTCTTCCGCGGGGAAGTCCAGGTCGGCGGGGTCTGTGGCGTCGGAGGGGCGTCTTACCCTCTTGCGGTGCTCCGAAATCAGCACGTTCCGCGCTATGCGGAAAAGGTATGTGGAAAACTTCGCCTTTCGGGCGTCTCCACCGGCGTACTCGGCGTAGCTTTCGCGGGCGCGGTAGAGGTTGAGGAACGTCTGCTGGGTCATGTCCTCCGCCGCGTGCATATCGGAGCACGAGCGGTAGAAGTAGTTCGCCAGCGGCCTCTGCCACTTCTCGACGAGCATTCTGAACGCATGCTCCGAGCCGTCCGCCGCCTGAATCATCAGAGCCGCATCGCCGTCGCCTGCCGCCGCGCTTTCCGTCGCGCCTTGAATGAATGTCGGGCTTGTCTGCACTGTACGTTTTTCCTTCATAGTGTCGAACGCCTTTCCCCCAAAAAAGTTTCGCTTTGAAAAAAAATAAAAAAAAAGCTGGAACGCCAGCAAAAAACAGTTAAATTCAGCCGTTTTAATTTTTTAAACAACGCAAATTCGAAAGACAAAACTATGAGCGGACTCATTCAATGGACATCGAAAGCCAAGCGCAAGCCTGGTAAAAAGAGCGCGGGCGCAAAGCCCAACGCACGCAGACAGAGGCTCCTTGCCTCCCGCAAGCGCAAGGTGCGCGCAAGCGCGGCTAAGGCGGCGAGAAAACTCGCCAATGCCGACCTCGGCAAATAACGCATACGCCGCCGAATTTGCCCTGCGCCTAAAAAAAGGCTTGCAATGCGGATTCGCGCGGCTAAGGTGCTTTATTTCAAAATTTCAACATCTATAAGATTTTTTCTATCATGGCAAGAGTATGTTCAGTAACAGGCAAGCGTCCCGTTAAAGGCCGCAGAATCATTCACAAAGGTCAAAGCAAAAAGAGCGGCGGTATCGGTTTGCAGCTCGTCAAGCAGACAAAGCGCACATTCAAGCCCAATGTGCAGCGCATTCGCGTTCGCATGGCAAACGGCGCAGTCAAGCGCGAATGGGTCAGCGTAAAAGCCATCAAGGCGGGTCTCGTCGAAAAGGCGTAGTTTCCCACCCTACCAACAGGTTGCTTCACGCACACAATAGAATATCCCGCAATTTAATTGCGCGCGAAACACTCTCGGAATCCTCATCGGAGCACTCTCCGTCGGGGATTTTTTTGTCTGGCAACACAACGGCGGCGTTTATTCTCGGCGTAGCTTCGGCGGAAACTCGGCTTTCCTCGCGCGGCTTCGGACATTTTTTGCATTGCCCATGCGGACATTCTTCCGAACGCCGCATTTTGAGCCTGTTCGCGTATTTTTCCGAAAGCGCGGCGGGATTTTGCCGATAGTTTGAGATGAGAGCCGCATTGAAATTTTGCCCGAAAGCGCAAAGCAATAGAATTTAGGGAAGCCCCGTCGGGGGATTCCGACAAAAAATAAAAGCAGATAGGAAATAAAATGGAAATCTTCGTGGGCAATCTGCCCTTCGATATTACCGAACAGGAAATTAGGGACAAGTTTGCCGAATGCGGAGCGGTCTCGAACGTAAAAATGCTCATGGATAAATTTTCGGGCAGATTCAGGGGAATCGCCTTTGTGTCCATGGACGACGAGCAGCAGGCGCAGGCGGCGATAGAAACCCTCGACGGCGCGGAACTCGGCGGCAGGCCCATGAAAGTGGACAGAAGCAGGGAGCGCACGGAACGCTTTAACGGCTTCGGCGGCGGCTTCCGCCCACGCAATTCGGGACGCTTCGACAACCGCCGCCGCGAAGATTCCGACACCCGCCAATCGGGCGAATTTAGGCGCGACGGCGGGAATTTCCGCCAGAACTCCGACGGCGAATACCGTCCGAGAGGCGGCTTCCGCCCGCGCGGAAACTTCCGTTCGGGAGACGGCTACCGTCCGCGCGAGGGAGGCTTCAAGCCCCGCGGCGAAGGCTTCCGTCCCCGCTCCGACGACGGCTTCGGCGGCGACGGCGAGTACCGCCCGCGCAAATTTGGCAACGACGGCTATCGCCCGAAAGGCGATTTCAACCGCGGCGGCAAATTCGGCGACAAATCCTACCGCCCGAAAAGCGGCTTCCGCCCGCGCGACAACTTCCGCCAACGCGACGACGACGAAGGCGGACGCTTCCGCTCGCGCGATTTTTCAGAAGAATAACATTTCTGTAAATTTAATGTAATTTGACAAAACGTGCCGAATTTTTGCTTTTCGGTGCGTTTTTTTATGCTGATATTAATTCATTACGGCAATATTTGACGCGTAAAATCAACCTTTGCGGCTTGAATGTGTTAAAAAATACCCGCCGATAATCGGCAATCCGCCCGCGACTTTGCGGCAAATCGGGAAATAAACTAAATGGAAATAAGGGAACAGACCGCGCGAACGCAGGAGCTAGTCGACAGGCTCGCCAACATTTGGCGGAAGTCCGTCTCCGCAACGCATACATTTCTGACGCCGCGCGAAATAGACGCAATAGAACCCGAAGTCCGCGCAGGGCTGAACGCCGTCGAAAACCTCGCGCTCGCATCCGACGAAAGCGGCGCGGTTTGCGGATGGGCGTCGAGAACCGCCGCTTGGAAATGCTGTTTGTAGAGTCGTCGAAGAAGGGCAAAGGCGCGGGGCGCAAACTTGTCGAATACGGAATTGAAAAATACCGCATGGACAATTTGACAGTCAACGAACAGAACCCGCAAGCCGTGGGCTTTTACGAACACCTCGGCTTCAAGGCATATAAACGCTCCGCCCTCGACGAACAACACCGCCCGTACCCGCTGATTTATATGAAACTGCCTTAATTTACGCTCTGGATATTCGGCAAAACACGGAGCAAGCCGTGTGCGCGGGAAGCCGATTTTTCCGCTCATCACAAAGGTAGCTGAATGAATAAAAAGCGGCGGGCATGGGGCAATGCGCCGCAGGTGGGCGCAAAAAAACCGCAAACGAATTTGCGGTTTTTTGAAAAACGTCGGGCCGCCGAGGATCGAACTCGGGACCTCTTGCACCCCATGCAAGCGCGCTACCAGACTGCGCTACGGCCCGTTTTTTTATAAGCAAATCAATTTACCTTGGCGTTTGCGTTTGACAAGCTTTTTTTTCAATTAATATAGCATTTTGTAGAAACGCGCCACCCTCTTTGTAATTGATGTAAGCGCCTGCGCGGGGGTAATGCCCAGTCTGCCCGCGTATTCCTCAATCGGAATCGAAATTCCGCCGCTCTCTCCGACGATTATCGCCTCGTCGCCGACCTCGATTTCGTCGAAGTCGCTAACGTCAATCGCGGCTTGGTCCATCGAGACGCGCCCGATTACGGTTGCGCGTTTGCCCCTGATGATGACGTCCATCTTTTCGCTCGCGTTGCGCGGCACGCCGTCGCCGTAGCCCACCGAAAGCAGAGCCACGCGCGAGTCCTTTTTCAGAATGTACGTCCGCCCGTAGCCGACCGTTGCGCCCTTGGGCAGGTTCTTAATCTGGCTTACGGAGCTTCTGAACGTCAGCACATGTTCCGGTTCGAAGCCCTTTAAAATGGAGTTTTCCGACGGCTTCATGCCGAAGAGCACAAGCCCCGCCCGCAGCGCGCGGTCGAACGGCAGCGCGGAGACGTCGCAGACGTCGCTGTGGTGGACGAAAATTTTTGCGCCGAGGCTGTCGGTTTTCCTTTTCGCGTATTCGACGAAGTCGGCGTCGGGCATTGCGCCCTCCTGCGGAGCGCCCGTTCCCGTGCCGAGCAGGCAGAACGCTTCGAGTTTGAGCCGCTTCGATTCGAGCAGCGCGTCGAGCATTTTTTTTGCCTCTTCGGGCGACGGCACCGTTTCGCCGACGGTCGGCAGGCGCATGTGGACTGCGAGCGTCGCGCCGAGTTCCTCCGCCTTTTTTTCGAAGCGGGCGATTTCCTCGCAACTTACGAGCACGGGCGTGAGGGAGTTTTCGAAGTATTCGTCCTCCTCGCCGGGGAGCGACGACGACATCACCACGACCTTCCAGCCCGACCCGACTTCGCGGACTCTCGCGCCCTCGCTTACGTTTGTGACCGCGAACGCGTCCGCGCCGCTTAGCATGAGGCGCACGACGGCCGCCTCCACGCCGTAGCCGAACGCGTCGGCGGAGACGAGCGCAATGTATCCGCGCGATTTCGGCATGAAATATTTGAGTTTGCCGAGGTTTCGTTCAAGCGCGCACAAGTCTATGCGCACCGAGCACCTCAGATGTGTGCTTGACCCTTCCATTTTACATATTCCCTTTTAGAAAGCGGTTTTGCGTCGGGCGGCAGCTCGCATTTTTTTGCGAGTTCGGGGTGCTTTTTGAGCGTCTCGAAGAGCTGCCGCGGCGACGGGTCGAATTCCTCGAAATCGAAATCCGACTTGCGCTGGCGGAGCAGAAATTTTTTCTGCTTTGCGATTCCTTCCAGCCTTTCAAGCTCGACCTCCGCTTCAAGCTCCACGCCGCCGTTTGCGAAATTTACTATGTTTGCGAAGCCCCTGCGCGACGGCGCGACGAGCGAAAATTCCGCCGCCTCTCCGCCGTCGGCTATTGCGTGCGCGGCGGCAAGCATTGCGTCCCACTCGAAAATTTCGGCGTCGGAGAGCTTCGCGAGGGTAGACGCGAACGCGCTTGCGAAACGCGTGCCGAGCATAGACCCCGGCCCCGTGCAGATTGCGTACGCGCGGATTTCGCGCAGCTCTAAGGGGAGCGCAAGGGCGCACTGCGCCGCGCTTTCAATCGCCTGCCTGTCGGAGACGGTTTCGAAAATCTGCTCGCCGTTTTTTGCCAGCGACATTTTCACGCGCTCTCCGCACGCGTCGATAATAAGTGTTGTTTCTTCGAACATATCAGAAGCGTTTTCTCAAAGTTTTTGCGGGTATGCCGAGTTCCTCGCGGTATTTTGCGACGGTTCGGCGGGCGACGCTCACGCCGTCCTCCGCGAGCATTTCCGCGATTTTCGAGTCGCTCAGCGGCGCGCGCGGCGACTCCTCCGAAACGATTTTTCTTATCATGTTTTTCACCGACTCGCTCGAAAGCCCGCCTCCGTCAGCCGACTCGTATCCGCCGCTGAAAAAGAATTTGAGCGGCAGAAGCCCGTGCGGCGTCTGCGCGTATTTTTCCGAAATCGCGCGTCCGACCGTCGTCGCGTGCACGCCGATTTCGTCGGCGACGTCCTGCATTGTCATTGGTTTGAGGGCGTCCCTGCCGTTTTCGAAAAATCCGGACTGCCTTTCGAGTATCGCGCGCCCGATTTTGAGAATGGTTTTGCGCCGCAAATCCACGGCGTCCATGAGGAATTTTCCGTCGCGGATTTTCTCCTTGATGTACGCGCGTTCCTCCGGGCGGACGCGCTCGTCGGCGGCGAGCTTGCGGTAGTCGGGGTTTATGCGCAGGCGCGGCGAGGCGTCTTTTGCCTCGTCCACATGCCAAACGCCGTCGTCGTCGCGGTAGAAGACAAGCTCCGGCACTATGAATTTTTCGTCCTCGGCGGCGTACTCCGACGCAGGCGACGTGTGGAGCTTCGCGATTTCGCCGATTGCCCTTTCAACGTCGGCGGGCGAGCGGTTTTCAAGCTCGGCAATTTCCTCGACTCTGCGTTTCAGAAGAAGGTCGAACCTGTCGGCGAGAATCCTGTACGCGAGCGAGTTCTCCATGCCCTTGTGTTCGAGTTGCAGCATGAGAGAGTCGCGCATGTCGAACGCGCCGATTCCCGACGGCTCGGAGTCGCGCAGAAGGTCGAGGGCGGCGTTGATTGTCTTTTCGTCGAAGCCCGCCGCGCGGGCGTTGTCGAGGGCGTCGGGCAGCAGAAATCCGCGCTCGTCAAGCGAGCCTGCGAGGTTTTCGAAAGCCTTTGCGATTTCGGGCGTCGCGGCATCGAGTTTCGCCTCCGTGAGAAGGTGCTCTTGGAGGGAGGTTTTGTCGGGTAGGGAGTTTAGGACAAAGTCGCGCGTTTTCTGCTCTTTTTCGGTGTCGGAGGATTGCGCTGGAGCGCCGAAATCGTCGTCGTCGAAATCAGCCGATTCGCCGAGCGTCTGCGGACGCTCGAAGTCGTCGGGGGGAATCTCCTCCAAGAGGGGATTTTTTTTCAGTTCGACCGCGACGATTTTCTCCAAATCAAGCGACGCCGCTTGGAGAATTTCCAAGCTGCGTTTGAGTTGCGGAGTCAGGATAAGCGATTGCTCCTGCCTCTGAATCTGTCCGAATTCCGCCGACATTTTCAGCTATTAATTTCAACATTTTTAGCCGCCCATAACAAGTAGAAAATTTCGACGTTCGGCGTCGGAGTTTTTAGCCGCCCCGAATTGTTTTAACATGCATAGCGTCGCGATTACGAGCGTCGGAATAAACAAGTCTCTTGTGGAGTTGCAGAGAACGGTCAAGGCGGTAAATTTGTCGTGCTGAAATACGAGCTGGGCAACGTCATTGTGCTTGTAGGCGACAAGCTTTATTCGATAAAGGAAAGCAGTTTGTCGGAGGGCAGCCGCCTGAAAATCCAGCCGTTTAAGATTCGGTAGCGCAAAAGAAAAATGCCCCGTTTCGGCGGGGCATTTTTTTCGCCTGTGCGTTGTCTATTCCTTGGGCAGGAAGTAGCCGCGCTGTTTTTCCGAAATCGGGATTCCCGTGCGCTCCATTACCGCCATCATGTCTTCCCACACAAGCCTCTTCATCTGCGCTGACGCGTATTGAAGCAGGAACGACGGGTGGTAGGTCACCATTAGGTCGGCGTCGCCGAACTTCTGCCACTGCCCGCGGATTTTACCCATGCGGCGGGTCGGGTCGAAGCCTAGCAGCCCGTTTGCGGCGGTCAGCCCGAGCGCGACCACAACCTGCGGCTTCACCACGTCAATTTGCGCTTTCAGGTAGGGCAGGCAGTAGTTCATTTCCTCTTCGGTCGGCGGGCGGTTGCCCTTGGGCGTTTCGGGACGCCAGTTCATGATGTTGCCGATGTATGCGTCCTGCCGAGAAAGCCCCATTGCGGCGATGATTTTTGTAAGAAGCTGTCCAGCCTTGCCGACGAAAGGTTCGCCCTGAATTTCTTCGTCCGCCCCGGGTGCTTCGCCGCAGAAGAAAATTTTTGCGTCGAGGTTTCCGACTCCGAAGACGATTTTCTTTTGCGGGCGCAGGTGTTCGGCGCAAACTTTGTCCGACAGCACAATTTCCCTCAGCGCCTCCCAGCGCATCTGTTTGTCGCCTTCGGGCAGCTCGAATTTTTTCGGCGCGGGTATTGGCTTGATGTCGGGCATGGGGTTTGTTTTCACTACTTTTATCCTTTTTTGCGTTTCCTGTTTCTTTTCCTCTTTTACGAAATCTTCGGCAGAGACGAATTTGACTTCTTCGATATTGTCCACAAATTCCTCTTCGTCGGGCTTGCGCTGCGGGGCGTCGTCGTCGGGCGCAAGCTCGGCGGCGAGGCGTTTCAGGATTGCCAGAGATTCGTCGCTTACGGGCGCAAATTCCGCGCCCTCGGCGGCGCAGCGGCGGAGCTCGTCGGAGAGTGTCTCGAAAATTTCCCTCATCTTGAAAGTATTTCCGCCGCCTTTTCGACGATTTTCCCGACCTCCGCAAGGCGTCCCGCGCCCTCGCGTCCGCACGCGAGCATTCCCGTTTCGGGTTCGACGAATTCGACGCCGCGCTTTTTGAGTATTTCGATGTTTTCGGCGACGGCGGGGTGCGCGTACATGTCGCAGTTCATTGCGGGGGCTACGAGCACCGGCGCGCGCGTTGCAAGGTAGATTGTGGAGAGCATGTCGGGCGCGAGCCCGCGGGCGAAGTTCCCGATTGTGTTTGCAGTCGCTGGGGCTACGAGCAGCAGGTCGGCGGCTTCGGCGAGCGAAATGTGTTCGGGCTTCCAGTCGGAAATTTCCTCCCACATCGAGACGTATGTTTTGTTGCGCGAAAGCGTCTGGAAGATGCGCGGCGACATTAGTTTTGCCGCGTTTTCCGTCATGACGACATGCACGTCCGCGCCCGATTTCGCGAGCCGCGACACGATTTCCGCCGCCTTGTAGACCGCAATCGAGCTGCATACGCCTACCACCGCCGTTTTGCCTTCGAGTCCATTTTGCATAAAAAAAATTTTTACAAAACGCGCAAAAAGTGCAAGCTGTAAATTATGGCAGGTTTCAGGGCATATTTCGATTTCGGCGGCGGAGTTCCGCGCGTCGCCGCGCTTTCGCCCGACGAAAGCAGGCATCTTTGCGGCTCGCTCCGCGCGAGGGCGGGGGACGCCGTCGATTTGTTCGACTTGGCGGGGAACGTCAGGCACTGTACGCTCGTTTCGCCGAGCCAAAAACGCGCCGAGCTTGAAGTGGGCGAAGCCGTCGAAGTGCCCGCGCCCGAACCGCGCGTGTATCTCGCCCAGAGCCTGCCGAAGGGGAAGACTTTCGACGACATTGTGAGGCAGTCCGTGGAGGTCGGCGCGGCGGGTGTGTTCCCGCTTCTTTCCGAGCGCACTCAGGTGAAAATTTCGGACTCCGAGCGCAAGTCGGCAAAGTGGACGGCGCATGTTGTCGAGGCGGTCAAGCAGTCGGGCAACTTCGTGAAATTCGAGATGCCCGAACCGCGCAAAATTTCCGACTTCCTCTCCTCCGCCGACTTCGACTTGAAGATTGTCGCGAGCCTCGAAGACGGCTCGAAGCCGATTGCCGAAATTCTCCGCGCCGCCCCGCGCCCGAAGAGCGTATGCGTTCTTGTCGGTCCGGAGGGCGATTTGTCTCCCGCCGAATACGCGCTTGCCCGCGGGGCGGGTTTTCTGCCCGCAACGCTTGGGCGCAACGTCATGAAGTGCGATACCGCCGCGCTTTTTGCGCTGTCGGCGGTGTCGGCGTTCTACGCCTAATTTTCTGGCGGCGCGAGAATGTGGAACGACAGCGCGCGGTCGCGCAGAATTTCCACGAGGATTTTTTTCGGCGACTTGCGGTAGCTTTCGTAGACCGCCCGCAGCTCCGCCTCTGTCGAGACTTTTTTTCTGTCAGCCGATACGATTATATCTCCCGCGCAGATGCCCGCCGCGTCGAACGGAAAGCCCTGCCTTACGCCCGCGACCATCAGCCGCGAGTCGGTATCAAGCTTCGATTCCCGCGCGTAGGGCTTGGTGATTTCGCGCATGCCCGCGCCCCATTTTTCGAGCGTGTACTCTTTGCCTATGCGGCTTTCGAGCTTTTCGGCTTTGAGGGTTTTAGAGAATTTTTTGCCGCCGCGCAGAAGCTCTAATTCTATCGTGCCGCCCGCGCGGACGTCGGCGATTTTCGCCATGATTGCGGGCATTTGTTCGGGAAAGCGGCCGTCGATGTCTTCGCCGTCTATTTTTAGCACTATGTCCCCCGCGAGAATCCCCGCGACGGCCGCGGGCGAGAGCGCGTCCACATTTTGTACAAGCACGCCGCGGTTCGTGTCTATTTCGAAAAATTCCTCCATGTCTTGCAGGGGCGCGAAGCCTATTCCGACGTATCCGCGCTCCACTTTCCCGTGCGCCGAAATTTCGTTTATCACTCGCCGCGCCACGTTCGACGGCACTGAGAAGCCGAGGTTGTTCGAGTTCGTGTACGCCCGCGTGTTTATGCCCACAATTTCGCCGTTCGGCCTCACTAGCGGGCCGCCGCTATTTCCGGGGTTGATTGCCGCGTCGGTTTGAATCCACGAATTGAACGCGCCCGTTTCGTAGCCGCTGTTGAGAATCGTGCCCTCGAAGTACCTGTTTGTGTTCGATATTATCCCGCGCGTGATTGTCCGCGCAAAGCCGTGCGGAGTGCCGACGGCGTAGACGACCTCGCCCGCGCGGAGCGTGTCGGAGTCTCCCAATTTTGCGACGGCGAACTTCGGGTTTTTGCGTTTTAGCTCGTCGGGGTCGAGCCTGATTACCGCCAAGTCCGTCCAGTGGTCCCACCCGACGAATTCCGCGCGCACGCGTTCGAGGTTCGCGAGGGTCACCACGATTTTCGACGCGTAGCAGTTGACGACGTGCGCATTCGTGAGAATCGTGCCGTCCTCCGACATTATCGCGCCGGAGCCTACCGCGCGGTTCGTCCTGCTTCCGCCGTCCTTTTGCGACACCTCCCAGACATCGATTTTCACGACGCTTTCGAGCAGGTTTTCGAAGCCCGCGGAGTTTGCGTCTCCACCCGACGCGCAAGAGGCGCAGAGCAGGGCGCACGCCGTCGGCAGCAGCGCGAAAAGCAGTGTTGCGGCTCGGCGGAACATTTTACGCTTCTGGCTTTTTGCCGTGCTCGGCTTTCACCGTGATTGCGATTCCGCCGCGGGCGTTGAATTCGCCTACGACCCTGCACCAAACGGGGTCGAGCGCTTCCACCAAGTCGTCGAGGATTATGTTCGTGAGGTGCTCGTGGAAACAGCCCTCGTTTCTGAACGACCACAGGTAGAGTTTGAGCGACTTGCTTTCGACGATTTTCTCGTTCGGAACGTACGCGATTTTTATCGTCGCAAAGTCGGGCTGTCCCGTGGCGGGGCAGAGGCATGTGAACTCGCTCGTTTCAAGCTCGACGGTGTAGGGGCGGCCTTTCGCCTTGTTCGGGAATGTTTCGAGCCTTTTGGAGGGCTTCGCCTTTTTTCCGCCGAGAGCCGCGCCCAGAAGCGTCAGGTTTGAGAGGTCTTTTTTCTGCGTTTTTTTCATTTTAAAATTCTATCATTACCTTGCCCGACCGCGAATTTTCCATGGCGCGGGCGAGCGCGTTTTGAATGTCGGCGATTTTGAAGACCGAGTCTACGGGGGCTTTGAGCGTGCCGTCCTTTATCATGCCGAAAATTTTTGCGTAGACGGCGTCTACTTCGG
>JAJXPD010000154.1:2416-4941 GCA_021641325.1 Opitutales bacterium | reverse complement strand
GGGTTCTACATTGCGCTTCGACGTCAAGTTCGGGCGCGAGCAGGGCTATTGCATTCGCCTGTTCGAAAGGGAAATTCCGCAGGAAACCGAGGCTCACAAAATGCCGCGCCCGATTTAGATAGTCCACGTCTACGCGCTCGAAAAAGACCTGCTTTCGCTCGCGCCGTTTAGGGGCGATTTTCACATTCACTCGACACGTTCCGATGGCAGGAATCCGCCTGAGGAAGTCGCGCTCCGCTGCTACGAATGCGGCTTCGACTTCCAGTCCATTTCCGACCACGGCCGCTACCCCGGCCGTCGGCGGAAATGCAAAAACTTTTCGGGAAATTCGACACCTCCATGGCGTTCTACAACGCCGAGGAGTGCCACTACGCCCTCCCGTATTGGCAGAAGGAGATTATGGGCGTGCCCTATTACAACCAGTCGCCGAAAATGATTTGGGACGAAATCTGCCGCCGAAAGGTTTTCGACGTCTACGAGTTTGTAAACTACGGTTGCGGCGACATGTCGATTGCTCGCGCGGCAATCAATTACGCGGAGCTTCGGGCGCAGGGGATTCACTACCCGATAATCGGCAATTCCGACGCGCACAGGGTCGAGGACCAAGGGTCATCGTACGCGGTGGTTTTTGCGAAGTCAAATTCCATGGACGACATCAAGGAGGCAATTATGTCGCGCCGCTCGGTTGCCGTCGCCGAGTTCGGGTACATGGACAAAACGCAAAAGGATTTCGGCAGACCCGCGCGGCTGGCGTTCGGCGAGGACAGATTCGTTCGCTTTGCGTACTTCCTTTTTCTCCACTATTTCCCCGACCATTCTGAATCGATTGCCGAAGAGGGAAAAATTCTGCGCGACATTCTGCTGAACAAAAACGAGTCGGAATCCAATTTGAAGAGGCTTTCGCAGTGCGCGGAAAAGTCGCGCAAGGCGTACCGCAAGTTCGTCGCGTAGCGTCGGATTCTTTTTTTCTTGCGGACGCGGCGCGGCTTTGTGTGCCGAAAATCCCGCACTGGCGGTTTGGGCAATTTCGGCGGCGCGCTGTGCGGGCGGTTCGGCGAAGTAGACGAGGGCTTCGCGAAGGGTTCGTGCAGAAGCATTGCGGGAATCGACTTGATTGAATGTCTCGCGCCGATTTGTTAAATCCTGCCCGACCTTTTGCGGTGCGGAGGGCGGGGCGCAAAAAAATCGCGGGGCTTTCGACTCGCGATTGTTTTTGCAAATTTTGCCTTTCGAAATTCCGCCGCCGTTTGCGCGTCGGCGGAAGCCCCGATTATCCGAAGATTTTCGAGAAGAAAGAGCTGTCGGCAATGAACTCTTTGTTGTATGCGTACAGACTCTTGATTTGCGCGTCCGCCTCTTTGCAGTTGTCGAACGCCATCTTTGCGGGATTGTAGCGGAGCTTCTGTTCGGGGAAGCTGAGCGAAATCATGCTAAGCAGGCACATTTCCGTGAACGGCGCGGCGTAGTCGAAGTTCGCGGGCGGCAGAGTTCCCGCGATGCAGTTTTTCGCCCATTCGAGGTGCGGGTTGCCGGGGGTAATCGAACGCGTGATTGTCTTTGCGGGAAGCGCTTTCGACTTCGCAAGCTCGCGCATTCTTTCGCGCGGGTAAATCATCGAGTTGAGACCGTATTCGTTTGTGAGCACCGTTTCCTTTGTGCCGACGATGAACGTGCAGTTGCCGTTGTGCCACGGATTCTTCGGGTCGGGAACGAGGAAGCTGGGTTCTACTCTTTCGATTTCCTTCGGGCGCGCGCCTGCGTCGCACCAGTGGAGGTTGATTTTGCCGCCGAGTCCGCACTTGTTATTGAAGACCATTTCGACTGTCGAAGCCGCGGGCCAGTTGTAGTCGTCAAAAGGCGTCGACCAGCCCTGTACCGTTTCGGGAGTGCCGAGTTCGAACGCCGAGTAGGGAACGTCGAAGAAGTGGCATGCCATGTCGCCCGCGGCGCCCGTGCCGTAGTTGCGGAGTCCGCGCCAGTTGAAGGGCAGAACTTCGGGGCTGTAAGGCTGGTATGGCGCGACGCCGAGCCAAAGTTTGTAGTCCACATTCGACGGCACTTTTTCGCCCTTTGGCATTTTCAAGCCGCCCTGCGGCCAAATGGGTCTGTTTGTCCACATGTAGATGTCTTTGATGTCGCCCAGAAGCCCCGCGTTGTACCATTCGCGGATTGCTCGCCAGCCCTCGTTGGTGTGTCCCTGATTGCCCATTTGGGTGATGACGCCGGCTTCCTTAGCGAGGCGTTTGAGTTCGTTCGCTTCCCAAATCGTGCGGGTGAGGGGCTTTTCGCAGTAGACGTGCTTGCCCTTGGAAATCGCCCACGAGGCAATCGGGTAGTGCATGTGGTCGGGAGTGGCGACGACAACAGCGTCGATGTCGGCGTCCATTTCGTCGAGCATAACGCGGAAGTCGCGGAAAATTTTAACGTTCGGGTGTTTTTTGTATGCGACAACCGCGCTCTTGTAGCCGCTCCACGGCTTTTTTGCAACTTCGTCCTGAACTTCGCAGAATGCGACGATATTCACG
>JAJXPD010000154.1:0-2406 GCA_021641325.1 Opitutales bacterium | reverse complement strand
TTTCGAGGCTTTCAACCGCGTTGTAGCCGCGTCCGCCGACGCCGACGAAAGCCACGTTGAGCTTGCCGTTTGCGTTTTTTACCTTCGATGTTTGGCATGAGGGCAGGAACATCATTGCGCCCGCCGCCGCCGAAGCTTTGATAAAACTTCTGCGATTCAACATATTTTTTCCTTTTTATATATTAGTGTTTGGTGTTGCGCCGAAATCTTCCTCCCCGTCGGCGGAATGTTCGGCGTTGCGTTTTTTTGCGCAACGTTGAGAAACTCTGCCGTGAAAATTGCAAATGGCAAGCAAAACCGCATAAATATTTTGACATTTCCGGCGTTTTCTTTGAAAAATTCTCACATGAAACGCTTTGCGAATTTTTTTGCGCTTTTTGCAATTTTGACGCAGTTCGGCTGCGTGGGAACCGACATTTCCGAGCCGAAAACGCCGGCGAACGTGTCGGTCGTAAACGGGTTGCGAATCAGCCACGATTTTCTCGACGACAACGAATACAACCGCCGCCGCGCCGTTCCCGCGCCGTTCAGGGAAATCAGGACGGTTACAATACACAACACCGCCGGCTACATTTCCGCAAAGGAGGAGCGCGACAGAATAAACTCCAAGCGCGACAACGTTTCCGTGTCTTTCCACTACGCCGTTGACGAAAACTGGGCGGTTCAGCTCATACCGCTCAACATGCACGCGTGGCATGCGGGCGACGGCGACAAGGGCGAGGGCAACCTGTACAGCATAAGCATTGAAATCTGCCGCAGCCTTTGCCGCGACGGCGACGCCTACGAGAGGTCGGAGGCGAACGCCGTGGTTCTCGCCGCCCATCTGCTAAATCAGTACAACCTAACGGTAGACTCCCTGCGAATGCACCGCGACTGGTCGGGGAAATACTGCCCGCACAGGATTCTCGAACGCAACGGGTGGGAGGATTTCAAGAAGCGCGTCGCCGCCGAAATGCAAAAAGCCCGCTAGCCTCTCCGCGCAAAATCCTATCGCGCACCGTCGCGCCAACCCATGTTGAGGCTTTCCTCCGAGACGCTTTCACGCTCTTCGGCGGTTTTCCCGAATGCGGCAGTGCGCCCGAAACGCAGCGCAGGCACACTGCGTTTTTCTTTGCGCTTATTTTGCCGTTCTACATGCGGGGCGGGCATGGGCACCGAAGGTTTATACAAAAAAAAGCGCACCCTTGCGGGCGCGCCGTTTGTTTTTTCTTGAGTAGCAAATTAGAAGCCCTGCGCAATCATTGCGTTTGCGACCTTCTTGAAGCCCGCGATGTTCGCGCCGTTCATATAGTCGCCGGGTGTTCCGAATTCCGCCGCCGCTTCGAGGGCGTTCTTGTGAATGCTGCGCATGATGTTGTGGAGTCTTTCGTCCACTTCTTCGCGCGTCCAGCTGAGGCGGATTGCGTTCTGCGACATTTCCAAGCCCGACGTCGCCACGCCGCCAGCGTTGGAAGCCTTGCCGGGAGCGTAGAGAATCTTCGCCGCCTTGTAGACTTCGATTGCGCCTGGGGTCGAGGGCATGTTCGCGCCTTCGGAAACGAGTATGCAGCCGTTTTCGATGAGAGCTTTTGCGTTGTCTTCGTCGATTTCGTTTTGCGTCGCCGAGGGCAGAGCGAGTTCGGCTTTCGCCAGTCCCCACGGTCTCTTGCCTTCGTAGTACTTTGCGGTCGGGAATTTCTTTGCGTATTCGCTGATTCTGCCGCGCTTGTTGTTTTTAAGGTCGAGAATGAACGCGAGTTTTTCTTCGTCGATGCCGTCGGGGTCGATTATGCAGCCGTTCGAGTCGGAAGCCGAGATTGGCTTTGCGCCGAGCTGAATGAGCTTTTCAATCGTGTACTGCGCGACGTTGCCCGAACCGGAGACGAGCGCCGTTTTGCCTTCGAGCGTGTCGCCCTTTGTAGCGAGCATTTCCTGCGCGAAGTAGACGTTGCCGTAGCCCGTCGCTTCGGGTCTGATAAGGCTGCCGCCCCATTCGAGCGCCTTGCCCGTCAGAACGCTGTCGTAGGAGTTTCTGCAACGCTTGTACTGGCCGAAGAGGTAGCCGATTTCTCTGCCGCCTACGCCGATGTCGCCCGCGGGAACGTCGGTATTGGGACCGATGTGGCGGTAGAGTTCGCGCATGAAGCTGTTGCAGAAGTTGCGCACTTCGTTGTCAGACTTGCCCTTGGGGTCGAAGTTCGAACCGCCCTTGCCGCCGCCCATGGGGAGGGTTGTGAGCGAGTTCTTAAATACCTGCTCGAAACCGAGGAATTTGAGAATGCCGAGGTTTACCGAGGGGTGGAATCGCAGACCGCCCTTGTAGGGGCCGATTGCGCTGTTGAACTGGACGCGGTAGCCCTGATTTACCTGAATTTCGCCCTTGTCGTCCGCCCACGGAACTTGGAACATTATGATTCTTTCCGGAAC
>JAJXPD010000010.1 GCA_021641325.1 Opitutales bacterium | reverse complement strand
GTACGCGAGCAGTCCGCAAGTGCGGGGAAACGCCGCATCAACGGTGCTATAACGCGCCGTTATCGTGTTTTAAAGTAAAGACAGCTCTTAGCACGCGACCGCCTTCCCCAGAATATTTGCGCTTGATTTCCGAGTACAGCCCCTGCGCGTCGAGCTTCGCCGATTCGTCCGCCTCCGCTTCCGCCTGTTCTCCTCCCGCCACGCTTTCGCCGTCGCCGAAAATGCCCGATTTCGAGAGAGCCTCCGACAGCGACCGCGCCTTTTCCGCCGACAGTCTGCCGAACTGCACGCAATACGGCTTGCCAACCACAAGGTGCACGTTTTTCATTCCGTATTTTTCGAAACGCTCGACCACGGGGTGCTTTGTTATCGAGTTCGAATTGTTTGTGCCGTCCGAGTAGAAGCTGGAGCTAATGCGCGAGTACGCGTAGTCGATATTGAGCAGGGCGTCCTTGTCGGCGGCCTTCGTGATTTTTGCCGCGCAGAACGAGCCGTAGTCTATTTCCTCGATGTCGCCCGCGTAGGCGGGGCGTTTTTTGAGCATTTTCTTGTATTCCAAGTCGGCGGGGGTCAGCTCGTACTTTTTGCAGAAAGCCTCGTACGATCTGTCGAACGACGGCGAATTGCGCGAGCCAAGCTCTTCAAGCTCCTCCAAAAGTTTGAGTTTCTCCGAAAGGGAGTCCGTTTTAACCGCCGCCGATTCGCTTGCGCGTTCCGCCGCGGCAAGCTCGCCGCGCGTTTTTTCGGCGAGGTTTTTCACGACTTCGCGCGGAGTCATTTTAGCCTCCGCCTCCGTTTTTTTTGCGTCTGCCGCCGCCGCCTTTATTTCGGCATAACGCTTGTTGGGGAAGCCCTTTGCGCGGTAGCGTTTCGCCAGAAGCTTGCCGTCGAAGCCCTTTGTCTGTGGCTCTCCGACTTGCAGAGAGAAGGACATTTTGTCCTCCAATTTGTTTCCGACGAAAGTTTCGACGGTCAGCAGGTACGACTGCGCAAAAGCGCAGGTCGAGAGTGTCATTGCGGCGAGAGTGTAAAAAAGTTTCATTAGCTGTACGGAGTGTTTGTTGCGTAAAGCTAAAAGAGTTATCAGGAACGCGCGGCTTGTCAAGACGCCATTTTTCCAGCGTCAGCGCGACGACACCACGGAGACGTCGCGCGGGACGAGCGAGTCGGCGGGGGACTTTTTCAACGCCGTTTTCAGCGCGGAAACGAGCTTTTCCCTGAATTCGATTTGCTCCTGCGCCGCCTTTTCGTAGAACGGGAAGATTTCGCGCGCGCGGAAATCGCGGAGCGACGAGTCCATGTCGGAGCAGACCTGCTGCATGAAATTTCGGGCGTTCGCGCGGAGCTGCGCGGCGTTGCGGACGTCGCCGAACGCGCGTTTGAAGCGCATTGCCGACGCGTAGAGTTTTGGAAAGTCGCGCTCGGTGTCGGGCGAAAGGAAAGTTTCCATGCGGTTGTCGGAAAGCGCGGCGAACGCGGCATTGTTTTGGCGCGTAAACACGGCAAGACAATGCCCGAACGCGGCGTCCTTTTCGGCGTCGTAGCCAAGCGACTGGTCGAACTCCGCGCCCAGCTGGCAATAGCGGAGCGGTTCGGCGGAGGCGTTTGCGGCGGAAAAATCCGTCGCAAATTCCTTTGCCAAAGTGGGGATTGCGCTTTTCGACATGCGCACGCGGGCGGCGACGTCCTCGGCGTCTGGCGCGTCGGGGTTGGGCAGTTCAGCCCAGCCGCCGCGGATTCCTAGCGCGAAAACCTCGCGCGAATCCGCCGACAAAAGCACCGCGCCGTCGCAAAGCAAATCCTGAAATCCGCTTTGGTAGAAGCCGATTTTGCCGTCGGAGATTTTTTCGGGAGAGGCGCGGACGGAGACCGTTTTTCCGAACGCGTTGCCGCCGACGGCAAACGCCGACGACGGAACATAGTCGAGCCGCGATACGGCGGCGGGCGCGCCCGAAGGCTTGGCAATCGGCGCGTAGAAAAGCAGGTTTTTGCCGACTTTCGAAAGCTTCGCCGAAACCGTTTCGCCGCCGCGAGAAAATTTCACCTCTCCGCGCGAAAAACACGCGCCCGAAACCGCGAAGACATCGACGCCCCTTATGCGGCAGTAAACCGCCGTGTGCGGGCGTCCGCCGACAGACGCGGTATATACGGAATTTTCAAGCATGGCGCGCTGCGTTTCGCCCGCGCGGGACAAGTCGCGCCAGTCGGGACGCGCCGACGCGAACAGGCGCGAATCCAAGTGCCTGCGCGGATTCTCCAAAACCGCCGAAAGCTCGGAAGCCCGCGCGACGGGGTCGGAAACGTCCGCCGACAGACGCTCCCTGATTCCGTCGAGAAACGGCGGAACGTGCGCGTTTTCGAATGCCGCATGAGCGGCGCAAATCTTTTTGAAACGCGCAAACGCGCCCGACGGGTTCGACGGAAACGCCGCGATGAACTCGGCGTATGCGCCGTCGGTTGCGGACTTCATGCAGCCTTCCCGCGCCCTGCGGGCGTCGGCGAACATCGCGCAGTAGGACGCCGCCAATTTGGACTGCGCGACGAAATCGTCGGGCGATTTTTCCTCCGCGGTTTTTTTTGCAAGCGCAAACTCCGAGTCGAGGACGGCGTCGTCCGACGCGCCGCTTCCGATTTTCGCAAGGGCGGCGAGCTGGGCGCGTACGTACTCGAATTTTTCGGGAGACGCAGGGTCGAACTTTCCGTCGGCGCGGATTTTTATTTTTTCGAAATCCGCCGACGGCGCGGACGGCGCGAGAGCCGCTATTTGCGCCGAAACTCCCTTTGCGGCGGCAATCCATTTTTTCCGCGCGGCGCGGTCGTCGGGAAAGAGTTTTTCCGCCTTTGCGGCAAGCGCGGCGTCCTCGGGGCTCGACGCGCCGAAGTCGGACGAACCGAAATAGAAGTACGCGCCCGCGGCGGCGGCGACAAGAAGAGCTGCAAGATATTTCATGATATTTAGTCCTTTTTTACATTACGCATTCTCAACACGTTTCCGCCGCCTCCGTCGGAAAAACCCTGACGCGAAAACACGCGCCCCGACGGCACGAACGACGAACCCGCAATACATTTAGCCAAGTCGGCGTGAAGAACCGCGGTTTTGTCGGGCGCGGCAATGGCGTTTGTCATAACGCTTTCGAGCTTTGCGAAAAGCTCCGCCTGACGCTTTGCGGCTTCGGAAAAATCGTAGTAGTATTCTGAATAGAATCCGCCGCGGGCGAACGCCGCGTTGCGGACGAGAGCGTTTTTGACGTCGTTCATGTACGCCGAAAATTTGGAGTATAGCGCGGGAGTTCCGACGCGAGAGCCCGTGATGAAAAACGGTCTGTACTTCTCGGCGACATCGGAAATAACCGGTGTTTCGACGTCTTCGGCGTAGCCGCCTATCAGCATGAAGCGGAGCGCGGAAAAGTTGGAGACGCAGATTTTTTCGAGGTTCGCGCGTTGGGCGGAATACTTCGACGGAACGTAGGCGGACACGTCGCCGAGCGACGACAGCGCGACCGCGGCGAACTCGCGCCGCCCGTCGGATACCATGCGCGCGCGCGCCGTCCGCATCACTTCGTCAAGCCCGCGCCAGCGCGAAACGCGCTCGCCGATTTTTGCGAGAGCCGACGCCGAGGGGTCGTCGAACCTTGCGTAGATTGCGGCGTCGGGCGCGGGGACAGCCTCGAAGAGCGCAACGACTTTCCCCGTTTCCGATTCCACCACCAACGCGCCGGAGCGCATTTTTTCGGCAAGCAGCGAAGCGTTTTCGGAGTTTGCCTCTATTTTTTTGCCGTATTTCAGACGGGCGGGAACGGAAAGCTTTGCGCCCGCGCGGGAAATTCCCACGATTTCCACCGCGACGTCGTCGGAGGAAATTTTGCCCGTCGGAATCGGGTCTGGGTTGGCGGACGCGGGCGGCGCGACAATCGCGAACGCCGACGTTTTAGAAAGGTAGATTTTGTCGGACGAGAATTTTTCGCCCGCGCCTACGTCGAGCGAAAACGACTTCGGAAGCGTCGCCAGATATTCGCTTGGAAACACCGCGAACACCCTGCCGCGAACCTCCGCGAAAAACGCGGGGTGGGACTCGCCGGCGATGTCGGCAACGTAGATGTATTTTGCGAAGTAGTCGCGCCCAAGCTTCGAAATTTTGTCTGCGGCAAAGCTTGCAAACCCGCCGCCAGAGCGCATGTACCCGTCCAATTTGGAGTCGAGCGCGGCGAGCTGCGCGGCGTAGTCGTCGGGCAGCGACTGCTCTATTTCCGCCTTTGCGTTTGCGAGGGCTTCGGGCACTTGTTTTGAAAGAAAGTTGTGCCGCGCCAAAGCCTGCGCGTCGAAAAATTCCACGGCGCGGACGGGATTTTTCAGCAGCAGCGGAACGGTTTTTGCCGCGAGTTTCTTCGCGTCGGACGCCGGCAGCGACGCCGACTTCCGCGCGATTTCCGAAAGCGCGGAAGACACCTCCGAATACGCCGAGCGCATGGCGCAGAAGTCGCCTTCGCACGCCTCCCTGAAACGCGCGGAAAGCTCGGCGAGCGCGTCGGGCGGAAGTTTGAGCGACGCCTCGATGTTCGCAACGTCGATTGCCGCGGTTCTCTGCTTTGAAACGTATTCGAGCCGTTTTTCGTAGTCCGCGCCGTAGCGTTGGCGGGCGGCGTCCATGATTGAGTCGAAATCCTTTTTCGACAGCCCCTCCGCGCGGGATTCCAGCGCATGCATTGCCGCAACTTGGCGCGAAATCCAAGCGTTTCGGTCGCCCTCCCTCGTCGGGAAGAGCGTTTTTGCGCGGGCGCGGATTTCGGCGGCGCGCGGGTCGGAGACCTCGGCGGAGTCGCCCCGCGGGGCGGCGGTTTTTCCGTATTTGTCGTAGCAGTACCAGCCGCCGATTGCGGCGAGCAGAAGAATCAACAGCAGATTTTTCATGGATTTGCCCTCAATATCCGCCCCCGATGGAACCGCCGACGCGCTCGGTGTTCACGCCGCAGTTGTCGTATCGGGTTGCGAGGTCCGTGTGGAGAATGTTTACGATGTTCGTGTCCTTGACTCCCTCCGCGAGGTATTCGTACATCGAGCGGCGGAGTTTCAGCTGGTAGAGAAGCTCCTGCCTGTAAATCGAGTAGAATGCGTCGGGATTGGCGTAGTGTTGAAGCTCGCGTTTGAGCGCGAACGAAACTTCAATCATGTAGTTTCTGTAAGAGCGTTCGTAGGACTCGCGGCTGAGCCTGTCGTGCAGAAACGGCTTTTTGTACCGCTCCGCGATTGTGCCGAGCCTGCGCGACCGCAACGCCTCGCCGAATGTGTTGTTTTTGAAAAACATCATGAAGTCGTTGTTTTCGTCGGTAAGAATCCTGATTTCGTTTTTCTGGCGGGCGAATTTTGCGATGTCGAGCGGCTTCCATTTTTCCAACGCGCCCATGCGGACGAAGCGTATCGAGCTGAACGGAACGAAAGTCTTGTTCACGCTGCCGTCGAACTGCCTTACGAAAGTCGTGAAGTCGGGAATGGGCGAATTTTCGTGCCCGATGATTGACCCCGTCTTTCCGTGGTGCGACAGCACCCCCGGATTGTATATCCTGACCGAGAACGAGACAAGCTTCCCCGTCTTCGCATCAACCGCCACGGCGTCGTCGCCGACCTCCGAAATTTCCGAGACCGAAACGAAAGTCTTTGCGTCCCTGCCGACGTGTTTTACGTCGATTTTATGCGAAACGCGCGGGTTCGTGTCGGCGGTGAGGTTGAGGTATTTTTCGTCCGCCGAAAACACCGAAACTCCCAGAGAGCGGAATCCGCCGCCGTCGGGGGCGACCGCCAGAAGCTCCGCGCCCATGCGGACTTCGGAGTCGTCGGCAATCTCCAAGGCTTCGAGCGACTGCGGCACGGAATCGGGCACGAGCATTAGCAGCGGAAGCTCGTCCGAAACGAACGCGCGCGAGCACGACACTTTTCCCGCCGCGTTTGCGAACACCACGGGGAACTTTTCGGGCATGAATTCCTTTGTGCACAGCACGACCGTCCTGCCCTTGAATTTTGCGAGCACCGCCGCGTGGATTTCGTTTTCGACGCCTCGCTTTGTGAAGAGCGACTTTGCGAAAATCCTCTCCGCGCGGGAGAGCGGCGGCGCGCTTTCAGAATCCGACGCGCCCGAATCCCGCTTCGGGTTCGCCGCCCCTACAACCGCGCGTTTGAGAGATGCGAGCCGCTCCGCATAGTCGGCGGATTCCGACATCGCCGCGCTCTTCAAATTTTCGAGCGTCGCAACCGAGATGCTGCGCGGACGGAACGAGTCGAACTCGCGCTTTGCCCTCGCCTGCGCTTCCAGCAATTTTACGGCTTTTGCGGAGTCTCCGCCAGCCGCGGCAATCGCCCGCGCGCGCAGAGGCTCGAACTCCTCCGACGGGAACTGTTTCAGTTTGTAGTCAAGCTCGGACAACGCCTCGCGCCAGCCCGCAGCGTAGGCGCACCGCCCCTTGTAGTCGTCGGGGTAGCGGGCTTCGGCGAGCTTGCGCACAAACGCGGCGTCGCTTTGCGAAAGCGCGGAATACGCCGAAGCCGCCGCCGCGCAATAGTCGCACTGCTCAACCGTGTAGGCGAGTCTCTCCGCGTAGTTGTCGGGAAACTTTGCCGCCGCCCTGTCGCGGATTTCCGCGAAGTCCGCAACCGATATGTTCGGCAGAAAGCGCGACAGCTCCGCACGCGCGTCGGTCTGTCTGCGAATCCACTCCGATTGGAGTTCGGGGCTGTCTGGAAAATATTTTTTCGCCGCCGCCGAAATTTTCGCCGACTCCGCCGAATCGGCGGCCTTGCCAGCGGCGTCCGCGCCGCCGAAATCGCACCCGCAAAGGAAAAGCGCGGAAATTGCCGACAGCGCAAGAAGCGTTTTTTTGTTTAAATCAATCTTCATCTAATGCTCTATAATTTATAATAAACGGACAAAGAAAAGCAAGCATGAAAAATTAAAAGAATCGCAGCTCTTTCCTCCGCGCCGCCCTCCCCGCGCCCGAGCATGGCCTCGCGCCAAATTTGCGGCGAAAAAAAAACTCCGCAACCTGTCGGCGCGGAGTGTCCTGTAAAACGGCGCGTGCGCCGAAGCTCAAAGCAGCGAGCTTAGCGCAACAGCGGACGTTTCGCCCGATTTCAAATCCTTGATTTTTACGATTCCCTGCGCGAGTTCGTCGTCGCCCAAAATGTACGCCTTTGCCGCACCCACGGCGTCCGCCTGCTTGAACTGCTTGCCGAACGACGCCTGTTTAAGCGGGTAGTCGGTCTTGACGCCCGACCTGCGGAGCGCGGAGATTATCTCCAAAGCCTTCGGGCGGACGTTTTCCGAGCCTATCACGAAATACGCGTCGGGGGCGTCGCGCAATTCGCCCGACTTGCCGACGAGTTCGAGCAAATCGGAAACCGTGACGTCGCCCATGCCGAAACCGACTGCCGGCATGTCCTGATAGCCGAGTTTTTTTACGAGGTTGTCGTAGCGTCCGCCGCCCGCGAGGGCGCGACCCGTTCCGACCGTCTGGAACGCCTCGAACACGAAGCCCGTGTAATACGCCAAGCCTCGCACAATGCTCAAATCGGGCGAGATGAACGCGCCCACGCCGAGCGATTCGAGAATCGACACAAGCTTGCGCAAGTCGGCTATTCTTGCGTCGACGCGTTCGGCGAGTTCGCCGTCGGTGTCGAATGCCGCCCCCATGGAGTCCAAATCACGAAGCGAAATGAAATTTTTGATTTTGCCGACAAGCGCGTCGGCGTCAAGCCCCGTGCCGTCGAGCGCGGCGACCGTCATTTCGCGCAGGGCTTCGGGCGAAACCTTTTCGAGCTTGTCGATTACCGAAAGCACGGAAATGATTTTCGCGTCGGGAACGCCCGCGCTTTCGAGGAAAAGCACCCAGAGGGTTCTGTCGCCGAGGCGCAGTTTGAACTCGTTTTCCGTCAGCCCGAAGCCGCGGAGCGATTCTATCAGAAGCGCGATAACCTCGGCGTCGGCATCGAGAGACTCCTCTCCGAGAATGTCGGCGTTGTACTGGAAGAACGCGCGGAGCCTGCCCTTTTGCTGGCGTTCGTAGCGGTAGTTCTCGCCTATCGCAAACCACTTTACTGGGCGTCTGATTCCCGCCGCCTTCGCGCCGACCATGCGGGCGAGCGACGGCGTCATTTCGGGACGGAGCGAAACCGCCCTGCCGCCCTTGTCCACAAATTCGAACAGCTGCGACTTGATTTCCTCGCCGCTTTTTTCGGTGAAGAGGTCGAGCTGTTCGAGAACGGGCGGCTCGAACTCGGAAAAGCCGAACGAGCGCGCCGCGCGCCGCCAGACGCCGAAAATATAGTTCTTTTTGGCGCAATCTTCGGGATAAAACTCCCTGAACCCCGGCAGCGTTTTAAACATAAAAGCCTACTTTCTGGCGCGGGCGGCCTTGCTTTCCTCGACGAGCGAAAGGTCGAGGTTTTTGAGGGCCGCCTTCAATTCCTTGCCCGCCTTGAACTTGACGATTGCGCGTTTGGGGATAACGACGTCGTGGTCGGGCTTCGTGGGGTTTCTGCCGACGCGGGGCTTGCGAACCTGAACTTCGAGCACGCCGAAGTTTCTAAGCTCTACGTTTTTGCCCTGCGCGAGCGATTCCGAAAGAATGTCGAGCGTGCGCTGGACGATGTCTTTTACATCGTTTTGGAGAATGTCGCCGCGGCGGCATTCCTCTTTGTCCTGATAAATTCTTTGCACAATTTCTCTTTTAGTAAGATTTTGCATGGTTTGATATATTTTATTGTTGTGAAATAGATGCCTCGGACAAAGTTTTCCGAACCCCGCCTGCGGAGCGCGTACACATGCCCGAAATCAATTACAAGGCGTAAAAGCTTATTTAGCCTGCGGGAATGTCAACAAAATTAAAACGCGATTTTCTAAGAATTTCGAAATTTTCTCAACTTTCCTGTCCAGCACCGCTTTTTTGTCCAAAAAACAGCGACGCCGCGTGGGCGTTTTGCCTGCGCGGAGTCGGAGTATGCAAGTTTTATTAGCTGAGCTTGACGGGTTCCCAAGCGCCTTCCTTGGCGTTGCTCTTGATGGACGCGTCTACGAACGCCAAGCCTATTCTGCCGTCGAGGACGGTGGCGTAGCGGGTGTGTTCGTACGAGAAGGGCTTGCCTTCCTTCCATGCGCGAATGTCCTTTTCGAACTCGCGGTGCAGACGCGCATAGGCGTCGTGGAAGCCTTCGGGGTGTCCCGACGGAATGCGCGGTTCTTTGAGCAGCCATTCGGGAACGTCGCCGAGGAAGCCGTCGTTGGGCTGGACGTCGCCGCGCCAGTAAACGCGGTCGGGCTGTCCCGCCAGCATGATGACGACCTTTTCGGGCTCTTCCTGACGCCATACAAGCGTGCCCTTAGTGCCCGCGACTTCGATTGCCATGTCGTTCTTGTGGCCGATGCAAACCTGCGAGGCTCTGACCATGCCCTTGCCGCCGTTGGAAAGTTCGCAGTAGACGGTTGCGTGGTCGTCGAGCAGACGGCTCTTTACGAAAGTTTCGAAGTGCGCCGAAACGCGGGTTACGTCGAGACCCGTCACGAAGCGCAGCTGCATGAGCGCGTGAGTGCCGATGTCGCCGCAGCAGAGCGAGCCGCCCGAACGCTTGGGGTCTGTGCGCCAGTCCGCGCCGCTTTCGCCGCCCTGTTGTTCAATCTTCTTCGCGAGCCAACCCTGAATGTAGGACGAATCCACCCAGCGAACGTCGCCGAGCAGACCGCTTGTCACCACGAAGCGCGAGAACCACGACGACCAGTGGCCTAGGTATGTGTGCGCTACGGCAAACGGCAGACCCTTTGCGGTGGCGGCTGCAACGAGCGCGTCCGCCTGTTCGAGGTTGATTGTAAGGGGCTTTTCGCACATGACCGGAATTCCCGCCTCGATTGCCTTCATTGCGGGGTCGAAGTGCACAAAGTTTGGGGTTACGATGAGGACGTAGTCGAGACGCTGGTCTTCGGGGAGGTTCTTCTGGTCCTCAATCATTTCGACGTACGACGGATAGCCCTTGATGGGGTACGGCCAATTTTCGGCTTCCTTCATCGCGACTTCGGGATTCGGGTGGAGCGCCCCGGCGGCGACTCTGCGGGTGCCGTCCGAGAATATTGCCTTTTGGTGGGGTTGCGCGATGAACGCGCCGCAACCGCCGCCGATTAATCCGACGTTTAGAGGTCTTTTTGACATGATTTTTCCTTTTATATATAGTTGATAAAATCGCGTCGAACCGTACGGCAATCCCATACAAAAAACGGACGGAACGCTGTTCCGAAGTCTTTTTTCCACCGCGCGGACGACGTTTTTACGAAAAGGCAGATTACAACGCCGCCCCTTTCTTTCAACCATTTTTTTCAACGATTTTCCGCAATCCGCCCGCCGATTTAAGACGCGCCGCGTTTGTGCCGATTCGTTCGGATATGCAAACGGCAATTTCGAAAATAAAGGCAAGGGAAATTCTGGACTCGCGCGGGAATCCGACGGTCGAGGCGGACGTAGTTCTCGAATGCGGGGCTTTCGGACGCGCGTCGGTTCCGTCGGGGGCGTCTACGGGAGAGGCGGAGGCTGTCGAACTGCGCGACAAAAACGCGAAGCACGCCGACCATTCGCGCTTCGGCGGCAACGGAGTGCTCAAAGCGGTCGAAAACGCCGAGGGGAAAATCGCCCGCGCGCTGCGCGGCATAGACGCGCTCGACCAGCCGAAAGTGGACGCCGCCATGATTGAGCTTGACGGCACGCCGAACAAGTCAAAGCTCGGCGCAAACGCGATTCTCGCGGTTTCGCTCGCCTGCGCAAAGGCTGCGGCGGACGCTGCGGGGCTTCCGCTCTACAAATATCTGGGCGGCGCAAACGCCCGCGTTCTGCCCGTGCCGATGATGAACATCGTAAACGGCGGGGCGCACTCCGACGCGCCGATAGACATTCAGGAGTTCATGATTGTCCCCGCGGGCGCAAAAAGCCTGCGCGAGGCGGTGCGGGCGGGCGCGGAGATATTCCACGCGCTCAGAGACGTGCTGAAATCGCGCGGGCTTTCCACGGCGGTGGGCGACGAGGGCGGCTTCGCCCCCAGATTCGCAAGCTCCGACGACGCGCTCTCCGCCATTGCCGACGCAACCCTCAAAGCGGGCTACAAATTCGGCAAAGACATTTTCGTTGCCCTCGACGTTGCGTCGAGCGAATTTTACGATGCCAAGCGAGGACGCTACGTTTTCGAGAAGTCCGACAAATCCGTAAAAACCGCCTCCGACATGGTAGCCTACCTCTCCGACCTGAAACGAAAATTCCCCGTTGTCTCCATTGAGGACGGCTGCGCCGAAGACGACTGGAACGGCTGGAAACTCCTGACCGAAACCCTCGGGAAATCCACGCAGCTTGTCGGCGACGACCTTTTTGCAACAAACCCGCGCATTCTCGAAAAGGGAATAGAGGCGGGAATCGCAAACGCGGTTCTCGTGAAGGTAAACCAGATAGGCACGCTCACCGAAACGCTCGAAACCGTGGAAATCGCAAAACGCGCGGGCTACGCGGCGGTGGTCTCGCACAGGTCGGGCGAGACGGAAGACACTACAATCGCCGACCTCGCAGTGGCGACGAATGCGGGGCAGATTAAAACAGGCTCGCTTAGCCGCAGCGACCGCACCGCAAAATACAACCGCCTCATGCGCATAGAGGAGGAGCTTGGAAGCTCCGCGCTCTTCGGCTCGCTCGACGGCTCAAAGCCGTTCGAATAAAGAGTGGACATTCCGCGAAAAATATGAAGTATACGAGTCCGACGCGCAATGCGGCGGGCTTTTTTTGCACCCCAAACCGCCACGCCCCCCAAAAAACTTGACAATGGGAAACGGAAAAGTTAGACTAAATTAACTTTTCAACAATGGGCGCAAACGCCCCCAACCAAGAGGCAACATTTCAATGGACATACAAGGCAACAGTATTTTGGACGCCGCACTGCGCGCGCCGTCGTTTCAGGGAGTTCTCGAAGTAAAACACTCGATAGCCGGCAGAATGCGCGTGCGCATACCGTCGATGAAGTCGAACCGCGCCATTGCGGAGCGAATCGTAAAAACGCTGTCGGGAGTGGGCGGCATAAGGAAAATATCGGCAAACCCGATGCTCGGAACGGTGCTTGTGGAATACGACGCCAAGACGCTTTCGCCCGTAATCGTGGTATCCGCCCTCACCTATTGCTTCGACTTCGAGGCGCAGGTGAAGTCGAGGAAATCGCTGCTTGCAAGCGAGCTTACCACAATAGGCTACGCGTTCAATCAGGCTCTCATGCAGCGCACAAAGGGACTTTTCGACCTCCGCGCACTCATGACGATTCTGCTGATTCTCCAACTCCTCAAAACCGTACCGATTCTCCGCAGGACATTCAAGATACAGACAACAACGCCGTCGTTCCCCACGAACCTGCTCTGGTGGCTCTTCCAAAGCGTGAACATCTGCAAATGAACCCGCTGAAAAAAATCGCGCTTTCGTTTGTCAGAAGCCTGAAAGTGCTCCACAGCATACGCGGACGCCTGCGAATCAACGTCGGCGGCATAAAGTCGTACCCCGAATACGCGGAAAAATACGCGCCGTTGTTTCTGAACGCCCTCAAAAAGAGGGTCGGAATTACGGAGGTTTCGCTCTGCAAAATCACGGGAAATCTTCTTGTATCGTACAATCCGAACGAAACGTCGGAAGACGCCGTGATGGCGTGGATTCGCGGGGCATGGAACGCGACGATAGAAATTGCATGCTCGCCCGACGCCGCCGAAGCCGACGAAAAGACGCTGGCAAAACGCATAAAACACGCGCTCGACAATTTGAAATAAGGATATGTTCAAGAAAAAAACACCTCTGTTGAAATGCTTCCGCGCCCATGAAATACGCGGGAGAATAAGGATTACATGCAGGGGGTTGCGCTATGTCGGAAAAGGCGACGAGCGCGAACACCTGCTTTCGCACTTCAAGATTTTGGAGGGCGTGGAATCGGTGCGGATAAACGCCGCGGCGGAGTCCGTCGTTGTAAAGTTCGACGCCGAAAAAACGACGCCAGACAGGATTATGTCGGCTGCGGAGGAAATCATAGCCGCGCACTCGCTCGGCATTTTGCAAAGGGAGCGCGAGGAAAAGAACAGGCTTTTGGTCGAAGAGCGCGACTTGCACGAAGAGCCGCTCTCGACGCTCATAACGCGCAGCGCGGTGTCGGCGTCGCTGCTGCTCGGTTCGTGGCTCGCAAAGAAAGCGGTGCCTGCGACAATCGCGGGCAGACTTTTCGGCTTCCCCGGAATCGGCGCGCTCGCGCTCGCATACCCGCTATTCAAAAGCGGAATCGGCGCGCTCAAAAGGTCGATGCTTCCCAACGCCGACACGCTCAGCGCGTTGGCTGTGCTTTCGAGCGTGCTCTCTGGCAAAACGGCGTCGGCACTGACGGTGCTTTTCCTGCACGACTTGGCGGAGTCGATGACAGTCTACACGATGAACCGCACGCGCAACGCAATCCGCGACATGCTTTCGGTCGAAAACGAAACGGTCTGGCACCCGCTGAAAAACAGAATCGGAAATCCGCTCGAAAAAATCCCAGCAAAAAAGCTGAAATCGGGCGACATAATCGTGGTGCATTCTGGCGAAAAAATCTGCGCCGACGGCGAGATTGTCTCGGGGCACGCGGTAATCAACCAGTCGTCGATTACGGGCGAATTTGAACCCGTCTCGCGCAAGACGGGCGGCAGGGTGTTCGCGGGAACGCTCGTGGTGGAGGGCACAATAACCTGCAAAGTGGAGTCTGCGGGCGAGAACACGGCGGTCTCGAAAATCATAAAAATGGTCGAGGACGCGGGCGGCAAAAAGGCGGAAGTGCAAAACTACGCCGACAAATTTTCGTCCGCGCTCGTGCCGCTCAACATAGTTCTTGCGGGTCTGGTCTACGCGCTCACGCGCGACATGAACAGGGCGTTGAACATGCTCATCATAGACTACTCCTGCGGCATAAAGCTTTCGACGGCGGCGGCGCTGTCGGCGGCAATCAACACTGCGGCGCGGCAGGGCGTTCTAATAAAGGGAAGCGGCGTGATTGAATCGATGAGCAAGGCGGATACCCTCATTCTCGACAAGACGGGAACTCTCACCGACGGCAAACCGCGCGTCGAAAGCATAGTGCCGCCGTCGAAAAAATTTACGCAGAAAGACATCGTCTGCTACGCTGCGGCGGCGGAGGAAACCTCGAAACACCCGATGGCGTCGGCGATTCTCGACGCCGCCACGCGCGAGGGCGTCCGCATTCCGCACCACGGCGATGTCAACACGATTGTCGGACGCGGCGTGTATACAACAGTCGACGGCTCGACAATCCGCGTGGGCAACAAGAAATTCCTCAATGAATGCGGAATCCACACGCACCCCATGCGCGAGCAAGCGTCCGCGCTTTTCGCGAAGGGCGAAAATGTCGTGTACGTCGCAAAGGACGACGAAATCGCGGGGCTGATAGGAATCAGAGACCCCTTGCGCGAGAACATGAAAAAGGCACTCAACCGCCTGCGCAACTTGGGAGTCGACGATATAGTTTTGCTTACGGGAGACCTCGAACAGCAGGCTGACGTCGTTGCGCGCAGACTCGGCATAGACAGCTACGAGTACGAGCTTCTGCCCGAAGACAAGGCGCGCGTGGTGCTCGGCATGCAGGCTCGCGGGAACAAGGTGGTGATGGTAGGCGACGGCATAAACGACGCCCCCGCCCTCGCCTACGCCGACGTCGGAATCGCACTCGGAAAGACGCGCACAGACGTCGCAATGGAGGCTTCCGACATCACGATAGCAGGCGACAACGCACTCATGCTCCCCGGAATCTACGGGCTTTCAAAGTATACGATGGACGTCGTGCGGCAGAACCTGATTGCGGCAGTCGGCATAAATACACTCGGGCTTATGCTGGGCGCGCTCGGAACAATTCCAGTAATTTTTGGGGCTGTGATGCATAATTCCTCGACAATTTTAGTTGTAGCCAACAGTATGAGAATATTGTTTTACGATATGGGGCGTCCGCCTTCGCTAAAATAACTTTAAATCAAAACCGAAAGGAACAAACATGACAAGAGACCATATAATCGGAGCCGCGCTCGGCATCGGCATCGCAGCGACAGGCTTCTACCTCTACAAAAAGAATCAGGATAAAATCGACGAAATCCTGCGTTCGCACGGAATGGACATTCCCGTCAACGAAAACAAGCCGTTGAACAATATGTCCGTCGAAGAGCTCGCGACGCTCAAAGAAAAGATTGAAGACATCATCGCCGAACGCGAACTTGCCGCGGAATCCGGCGAAGCCGCCGCGCCCGCGGAGGAAAAGCCCAAGGCGAAACGCCGCCGCCGCAAGACAAAGGCGGCAAAGGTTGCCCCCGCCGCGGAAGAACAGCCCGCAGCATAAGCCCCGAATTTCGGATTTCGGACGCCCGCGCCGCAAGGTCGGGCGTTTTTTTGCGGACATTCAACGCAACGCGCAAAATGACCCGCGCGGCGACACGCCAAACGCAAAGCGGCGCCGCAACGATGCGCTATGCGCATGCTTCTATCTCCGCGCAACTTCCTGCGCGCGCATTCGCAACCCTCGCCTATCCGCGCCCCTTTTCCACACCGCGCACCGCTTCCGACTCCGCGCTCGGTTTTGCATTTTTGGGGCAGTCCGCGCTTTCATATCTTGACATTTAAAACTGCGGAATAAATATGGATTTATGAGGTTTTTTAGCGCAATAATTTTTTGCATTTCGGCGGTCGCGGCGTCGGCGCAACACGCAGTGCCCGAACTGCCCAAGCTTCCCGTTTCGCCGATTTCGCAGTCGGACATAGACAAACTGCTCGAAAACGACAGCGCGCAGGCGTGGGGCGAATACGCCGAAAAGACCCGCGCGACAACCCTCGACCTCGCCCTCAAACAGCTCTACCCCGAAGCCGCGGGCTGGCTCTACGTCTACAAGGCGGCGGACCTCTTCTCGAAGGAGGGGGCGTCTTTGCACACGGCGGTAAAACGCGCAATGCTATCCGACATTCCCGCGCTCTGCGACTTTTTCGAGACAATGAAGCCCGAAGACAACCTCGAAGGCGTCTGCAAAACGCTCGCGCAAATCCACCAAGTCTACCCCGACAATTTCAAAAAATACCTGAGGAGCGCGTTCGCGGTCTCGCTCGTCTACGACGTTCCGCCCCCCGGCGGCTGGCCGAACTGCGGAACGCCGTCCGACCCCGTCCCGATGTTTCAGGCGGAGGAAACCTTCAACATTTTCACGGAAGACCCGCATACGTTCGTGTTCCCGATGGACAGGCTGACGGTCGGCGAACTTATCTGGGTGTTCGGAATCGGCGGGCCGCTCGACGAGCTGCGCGGACTGAAAAACACGAGCATTGCGCCGTTCGCGATAGAAAAGCTTGCGCACTCGATAAAGACCGACAAGTCGCGCTACGCAAACGGAGTCGTTGCCGACTGGGACGCGTCGGAGCGCGAATTCACCCCGAAAAATATCCTCAAATACGGCGGCACGGAGGCGGAAAAAGTCTACTGCGCGTGGAGAATCGCAAACGCCAACGGCATACCCTGCCTTTTCTTCCGCGAGGGCAAACAGGCGTGGCTTGCGTACATGTCGCGGCCGGGGGTCTGGAAGCACGACGTCGCCCGCAGCGAAAAGGCAAAACACCTCTTCGGACGCCCGCTCGACCCGCAAACATGGAGGACTTCGCAGAAGTTCGACATCGACATGCTCGCCCGCCGCCACATCACGACGGAGGCGGGAATCTTCTCGCGCGTGTTCCTCGAAATTTCGCGCATGCTCTACGACGCGGGCAAATACAACGATGCCGCCGTTTTCGCCGACAAAGCCCGAAAGGAAAATCCCGAAAACTGGGAGGCGTACATCGCGTTCATCTCGGCGCGCGCGCGCTTCGGGGCGTCGCAGGGCGAGCTTGACTCCTACTGGCGCAAAAGCTACGAAGCGTTCCGCCGCTACCCCGACATGTGCATTGCAATGCTCAATTTCTACCGCCAAAACCTCATCGCCCTCAGGCGCGGCAAAGAGGCGGACAGGCTGCTCACCGCCGAAATGCGCGGCGTAATGCGCTCCGACACGGGGCTTGGCATCGACATCTACGCGAACCAGATTTCCGACATGTTCGCCCGCGCCGAAGACAAAACGGAAATCCTGCCCGCATATCAGGATATCGTGAGAAACTCGACCTCCTGCCCCGACGAGTGCCTGCGCAAAATAACGATGCCGCTTGCAAAACTTTTCGTGTCGGTCGAAGACTACCGAAGCGCGAACAAGGTGGTGTCGATGTTCGTAAGCGCCTCGCGCGACGAACTGTCGAAAGCGAGGGCTGAAAAACTGCGCGAAACGCTGACCCCGCCGAAAAAGGCGAAGCCCGAAAAGGGGGAGGAATAACTTGGGCTTTCTCAAACGCATGAAACGCAGGCTGTCGAAGTTCGGCGAGGACTTCGCACACCTGACCGCCGACGTAATCTACGACCGCCGCGAGGGCTTCTGGATTTCCGTCTACGCGGCGGTTCTGAAAACGCTCTCGTTTGTGTTCGAGGCAATCGCGCGGACGCGCTACGCCATGTACGAAAAACGAATCATGCGCGACGCCCCGCTCGGCTGCCTTGTGGTCGTCGTCGGAAATTTGACGGTGGGCGGCACGGGCAAAACGCCGATTGTCGAAAAGTTCGCGCGCTCCCTCAACGAGCGCGGCAGAAAAGTCGCAATTTTAAGCCGCGGCTACAAAAGCAAGTCGGACGGCGCGCTGAAAAAATTCGTCCGCTGGCTCACCCACGGCGAAGCCCCCAAGCCGAAAGTGGTCTCCGACGGCAAGCGGATTCTGCTCGACTCCGAATTCGCGGGCGACGAACCCTACATGCTCGCCCGCAACCTCCCCGGGGTAATTGTAATTGTAGACAAAAACCGCGTACGCGCGGGGCACTACGCAATAACGGAATTCGGCGCCGACACCCTCGTGCTCGACGACGGCTTCCAATACCTGCCCCTGCGCGGGCAGCTGCAACTGCTGCTTGTCGACAAGACAAACCCCTTCGGCAATTTCAGCCTGCTCCCGCGCGGAATTTTGCGCGAGCCTGTCTCGCACCTCAAACGCGCGTCGTACATCTTCCTCACAAAATCCGACGGCAGGCGCGACCCGGAATTGGAGCGCACAATACGCAAATACAACCCGTCGGTCGAAATAATCGAATGCGCCCACAGACCGACGTGCCTTGCGGAATTTTCGACGAACGAAAGGGTCGGGCTTGAAATACTCAAAGGCGCGAAAGTCGCGTGTTTTTCGGCAATCGCAGTGCCCGAAGGCTTCGAAAAATTCCTTGTGGAGCTCGGAGGGGAAATCGTCTACAAAAAACGCTTTCTCGACCACCACAGGTTCGACGACGCCGAACTAGACGCGTTTTTCGACGCCGCAAAAAACGCGGGCGCGCAGCTTGCCGTCTGCACCGAAAAGGACGCCGTGCGCATTCGCCCCGACCTGAAAACGGAAATCCCGTTCTACTACACAAAGCTTGAAATAGACATTCTCCGCGGCGAGGAAGACTTCGAGTCCGCCGTCGAGAAAATCTGCTTCCCAAAGCGCGAAAGCGACGACGCCCCGCAAAATTCCGCCGACTAAACGAACGGAATGTACGACATTTTCATCGTCGAAATCCAGATGCGGTATTTTCCCTCGTCCGTGTAGACGCCGTCTTCGTCCCAAGCCGACGGAAGGTTTATCAGACCGCTCTTGATGTTCGCCGCAAGCTCCGCGTCTATCGTGCCGTTGAGGTCGGCAAGCGGGTCTTCCGAAACGGCGACCGCGCTCGAACCGCACGCCGCAAGCCTCTTCAAATGCCTTGCGTAGACCGAAAGCGGATTCGAATCCAGCGGAAAATTCCGCGCGTCGTAGTTTTCGGGATAGTCCAAGCCGTTCGGAATGAAGCGCGACTCGGTGAGCATTACCCGCCCGTCGGCAAGCCGCGATTTCACCGAAGCCATCGCAAACGACGTCCCCCCGAACGGAAACATCACGCACATGCGCGAAAGCCCGTCGGCGGAATCGAAAGTTGTCGCAAAAACCGACACCCCAAGCTCGTCGTCAACGGGCAGCTTGAATTTGCCGCTCTCGCAAAAGCCCGCCGCAAGAATGCGCCCGCGCAGTTTTGCGTGGCGTTCGAGGGTGCTCCACGCGCTTTCGGTAGGCTCGAACTTCGGGAACATTTCGATGTCCTCGTCGGTGTTTTCAAGCGAAATTCCCGCCCAGTAAAACGCCGATTCGAGCAGCAGAAAAAGCAAAACCGAACTCGCCCCCAAGACCCAAACGGGGCGGTCGTCGAGAAAATGCCGCAGGCAGACAAAAACCGCGAGCGAAAAGCACGCCGCGCGAATCCAGCGACGCAAAAGCACAAGCTTTGCCGAGCCGAACCAGCGCGCGTTGACCCCGCCAACGAAAATCATCGCGCCGAAAAGCGCGATGATTGCCAAGTAAACGGGGTTTTCGAATATCCGCATTAGATTCTAAGCGGCATTACGACGCACATAAAGTTGTCGAGCGTCTTGAAAACTCCGGGGCTCATTTCGTCCTTGAATTCGAAGAAAACTTCGTCTTTCGAAATGCTGCCAAGCGGCTGTTTGAGGAATTCGGGGTTGAAGCCGATTTGTACTTCGGGACCCGAATATTCGATTTCGATAGCCTGCTTTGCGTCGCCCTCCGCGCTGCGCGTCGAGATTTCGAGCGAGTTTTCGGACATCGTAAGCTTTACCGAATTCTGCTTGTCGCTCGTGAGAATCGCAACGCGGTTGACGGTTTCGAGCATGAGCTCGCGGTCAACCTTGATTCTGTGCTCCGCCTCTTTGGGAATTACCTGCTTGTAATTCGGGTAGCTGCCCTCCACGATTTTCGAAACGAGGTAGATTGACCCAACAAGCCCGTTTTCGGAGGCGTCGCCGACGACGTCGATGTCGAACGCAACCTGACGTTCGTTGAAGCTGATTTTTGCGACCTTGCCCTGCGAGAGGAGCTTTTCAAGCTCGCCGACGGTCTTTGCGGGGAGAATGACGTTGCCTTCGTCCTCCTGCTCTATCTTCATGTCGCGCGAGACGAGAGCCATGCGCTTGCCGTCCGTCGCAACGAGAGTGAGCTTTCCTTCGGAGAAGTTGAAATACACGCTGTTTAAGATGTAGCGGTTTTCGTCGGAGCTTTTCGCGTAGGAAACGGAGCGGAGCATGTTGAAAAGCTCCTGCGGGGGAAGCTCGTAGCTGTGCTGGTCTACGAAGCTCGGCAGCGCGGGGAATTCCTCCGCGCGGAGGCCGTTGAGCTTTGTGGAGAAGCCGCCCGACTTCACCTTTGCGGTCTGTCCGTCGTCGCTTTCGAAAGTGATTTCCTGCTGGGGAGCCGCGCCCACAATCTGCGCGAATTTCTTGACGGGAAGCGTAATTTCGCCGCCGTTTTCGACTTCCGCCTTGATTGAGCAGCGAATGCCCAAATCGAGGTTTGTTGTGGTGAGGGTCACTACGTCGCCCTCTGCCTTGATGAGCACGTTGTTGAGAACTGCGTTCGGCGGTTTGGAGCTTACGACGTTTGCGACCTGACGCAAACCCGTCACAAAATGTTCCTTGTTGATTTTGAACTTCATATCTGTTTGGTGGTTGTTTTTGCGGGGCTTAAATCCGAAACGTATCGGACATAAAAACTGCCCCCTTTATAGTATGCAAATGCGGAAAAATCCAGCTAAAATTTATTCCATGCCGTCGAGAAATTCAAGTCCCTGAATCTTGCCGTCGGCGAATTTTATTCTGCGGTAGTAGCAGCCGCGGCGGGGATTGCCGGACTTGTCCTTGGTGTGGCACGAGCCTTTTCCGACCATGCGGACTTTATAGACAACCGAATTCTGCTCGCAGTTCACAAGAACGTCTACGAGTTTGAGGAAGTCGCCGCTGGTTTTGCCCTTAATCCAGAGTTCGTTTCTGGAAGTGCTCCAAAAAGTAGCCATGCCTTCTTTGAATGCCGTTTCGAGGGCGAGCTTGTTGACGTATCCGACGATGAGAACTTCGCCCGTGTCGGCGCATTGCGCGATTGCGGGGATTACGTCCTCGGAGCATTGCGCGATTTTTTTAAGCTTCGTGAAATCGAGCTGCAAATTGAGACCTTCTTCTATTTCTTTACTCATACCCGACGATAATGAGCCGCCGCGCCGCGATTTCAACACAAAAATTTCCGCCCCCGCGCCGAAAAAATGCGCCAAAGCCAATCAAGATACTTGACAAACGCAAAGCCGATGTGAAAGAATGGGCGGATAGTCAGGGGATATAGCTCAGTTGGTTAGAGCATCTGCATCACACGCAGAGGGTCCTCGGTTCGAGTCCGAGTATCCCCATTGCCGCAGTTTTTTTATAATTTCGAACGATACGCCCCAAGACCAAGGGCGTATTTTTTGAAGCAGACAATGCCGAATGTTGCGAAAAGCGGCTTGCGGGCGGACACCGAAGCCCGCGAAACGGCGATTTTTTCGCGATACGGCGTTTACTCCGCAATTTCGGCTACGGGAAAATCCCCGCGACAGGCGGAGGGAAATTTTGCTCAGGTGGCGGAATGGTAGACGCAGCGGACTTAAAATCCGCTGACTTTACGGTCGTACGGGTTCGAGTCCCGTCCTGAGTAGCTTTTGCATGTGCCGCAAGTTGAAGAAATTGGGTCAACACCAAAGAGAGGGGTCAACACCAAAGAGAGTGGATTTTAGTGAAAAACGCCACATAGAACCAAGAC
>JAJXPD010000153.1 GCA_021641325.1 Opitutales bacterium | reverse complement strand
GTATATGGATTCCCTTTTGTTCCGAAACAAAAACAAAGAATTTATTTCCTGCGGTATTCTTTTTGAGAATAGGTAAATACTTCAGAAATTGTATTGCGGTAGCTTTGTTGTTATGTACTTTTGTCTCAATGAGTACAAAAAGTTTTAAAGATTTTATTGCAATTTCTATATCGGTTCGAGCGTTGGGATAAGCATGTTCAATTTCGATACAGGATTCTTTTAGGATTTTATCCGACCATTTTTTCCCAACATCAATTTTTAAAAGTTTTAATAATGATCGAAGAGAAGTGGGATCTTTTGACAAAAGATAAGCATAAGCTTTCGATAAATTACATTCTCTTTTTAGTGCGTCGTAAATATCGAAATATCCGCAATAAGATATAGATTGGCCAAGTGTCTTTAACTTCATTTCTAAAAAGAAAGCTATATAATACAATTAATCAACCTTAAAAAGCTTCATCATATACGCGGCGCATACCTGCATTGCCTCGCAGTCCCAGTAGTGGTTAGGACGTTTGCCGATCTGCCGCCATTCCCACGAATTCCCCTTTTTCACACGTTGTTCCGAATCGAGCATTTTCAGGTATTCTTCGGGAACGTCGGACGGAACCTCCCATGTTGATCCCTCGTCGGGGTTCTGGTTGGAACGCAACCGCGCCAGAGTGTCCTTTATCCCGAGATTGCTCCAATAATGCATTCGGCATTTTCTGTCGGAAACCAGAGGATGCCGCGCCGTGGAATAAAACCGTTGGGTTATTTTTCCGTTCACCCTGTGCGGAAAATCCCTCCTTCCGTCGCCCATAAGCGCAGTCCAGTTGTGTTTTGCGCAATTCCTGTACACTTCGAACGTCGAATATCCCGCATCGACGAACACAAGCTGTGGAAACACCCCGAACCTGTTTTGCAGGATTTCCACATCCTCCCAAGTCTGAAGTTTCGCGCAATATACCAGCCTGCTGGAGGCGTCGCAGGCCCAACTGCGGACGACGGCATAGAAGTGGTCCATCTGGACGTCAACCGTAAGAAACCTGAGCCTTACGCGGTTTTTGTTTTCGTGCGGCGGCGGAAGTATCGCGCCCTTTGCGCCGACGGCGGCCTCCGATTCCCAGTCGTCGCCCATTCGGTAGCCCGACGGCGAAATGTCCAATGTAAAATCCTCCTCCAAGTCTCCCCACGGAAGCGCGAGACGCTTCTGGTAGAAGTTCTTCAAGTCCTCCAAGTCGCCGCGCCTGCACGATTCCTTTGCCCGCAGATACATTTCGGCGAGTTCGCCCCACAACATCGACGCCATTGAATTCCAGTGAAACCCCGCCTTCGTAGCTGATGCGTTCGGATTTTGCGGAACGAACTTCGCCGAGGAATTGAGCAGCTTTCTGTTGGCGTCGGAATCGGCAATTTCGTGTTTGCAGAATTCGCAGACAAGACGGACGGAGGAGCGGACTTTCGCAAAGTCAATTTGACCTCCGCCGTCGCGGTAGTTCCTGTCCCATTCGATGTTCGACCATTTGTACGGCTGGTATTTTCCGCACTTGGGACATTTAAATTCCCATTCCCGCATGTCGGTCGTTTCGAACTTCCTGTGGGTATCGTCGTTTTCCATTCCGCCCTGCGAGAGGAAAATGCACTTGCCGAGCCACCCGAAAGCCGTAACGCGGGCCTCCGCCTGCTGCATGTGACCGTTCGGCCACTGCCAGGTTTCGTCGCCTATGAGCCAGCGAATCGAGCGGCTCTGGAGATTGCTTTTGGCGTGGGCTCCGAGAACCCAAAGCGTCATTCCGTTCGAAAAGAAGACCGTCTGCGTTTTCTTCTTGTGCCTATCTGTGGGAAAGAGCTTTTTCACGGCGTCGCACTCCGAAAAAAGTTTGTGCAGCCTCGCCTCCGCTTGGTCTTTCGCGTCGGCGTCGGTCTGCGAAAGCCACAGACACGGTCCCGGAAAGTTTGCGATGATATAGCAAAGGCACAGTTCCGCGCCGACCGTCTTGCTCGACTGGACGGGGGCGACAATCGAAACGAGGCGTATGTCGGGATCCGCCATCGCCTCCATCACTTCGCGCACCCACGGGGAATTCGCCGACTTGAAATGCCCCGGAATGGGGGAGTAGGGAATGTTTTTTACGTTCTCCTCGCACCATTTCCACGGGGGAATCCTTACGGGAAGCCTCCAATTAGGAGCCAACAGCTTTGTCAGCGCATTTTTGCGCATTTTACCAGTCTCTTGAAAATCCATTCCGCGACGTTTACCGTAATCGCGTTACCGCAGGCTTTGTAGCGGTTCGTGTCGCGGGCGTCGGGAACGAGCGTCCAGTTGTCGGGGAATCCCTGCAAACGTTCGCATTCGAGCGGCGTAAGGCGGCGTATTTTGCTTTCGGAGGCGACGGCGTGCACGCCCGTTGCGTTCAGCGTATAGCAGTTTTCCTCCAACGCGCCGATTCCGTTCCCGCCGTTGCAGTCCTTTCTGTTTATGATGTTTTCGGCGATGGACACCGCCATCGGAATCCTTCCCGCGCCGGACTGCGAGTTCAGCGTCGGAGAAATTTCCGACACTGAGACCTCACCGTGGTTGTGCTGTTTTACTACAAGCGGCAGGTTGTTGCCGCCCGTTCCGCAACGCGAGGTAATCGTAGGGGAATCGTCTCTTTGTCTATACCGCGAATCCTGCGCGTGGTTTTCGAAGAGTATGGGAGTCTGCCTATTGTAGATTTTGGACATCGACGCCGTAAGCGTAGGCGACTCCGACTGTATCGTCGCCGAACTTTCCGTCAGAATCAGCGTATTGTCTACGGTATTTTCAGGGTGTCCTCCAATGTCTCTTTCAGTAGCGGAGGCAATGTCTTGTTCCTCGTTTTCGCCCGACGCAAAATTCCCTCGCAGGCGCGCTTGCTCAAATAGTATTTCGGCGCAACTGTCGTCTCCAAGACTTGCGACAAGAAAGACTCTTCTGCGGCGCTGCGGGACTCCGAAAAACCTCGAATCGAGAATCCGATAGGCGACGTTGTAGAATCCGTCCCGTCCCTTGAAGTATCCCGCGTTTCCCCAACGGGTGAACTCGATTCCGTCGTGTCCAGTAAATGTGCACAGCACTGTTTCGAAATCCCGTCCGCCGTTCGATGATAGCGCACCGGGCACGTTTTCCCAGACTGCGAATTTCGGCTTAAGTTCGTTGACAATTCTTGCATATTCATAAAAAAGTCCGCTTTCGCTCCCGCGCAGTCCCTCGCGCTTTCCCGCAACCGACAGGTTTTGGCACGGAGAGCCGCCGCATACTATATCAACATAGTCCAATCCCGTGGCGGATTTGAATGTTTCCTTCGTCAGTTTTCTTACGTCGCCGATTACCGGAATGTCGGGATAGCGGTATTTCAATACCGACTGGGGAAATTTGTCGATTTCGCAGAATGCTGCGGTTTCGATTCCCGCGCGTTCCGCCGCAAGCGTAAATCCGCCGATTCCCGAAAACAGGTCCAATGATTTCAATCCGTCCATTTCCGATAGGCGGATTGTCAATTTTTCGCGGCTTGTCTTTTTGTCGGATGCTAACCATATACTATGGGAAACAAATAAAAATGAAGGAACCCGAAAATCCGCCGAAAGTCCGAAAGCTAGAAAATACCGCAAAAACAAAGGCGCAGAAAAAGGCCTATGCAATGCTCGAAAAAATCGTAGATCTCGCGTTAAAGGGAGATGCGGAATGCCAAAAATTCATACTGGATATTTTGGAGGAGGCGGACCGGATAGAAAGGGGAGAACACTGACGGATTAGGGTGTGTATTTGCCGCCGTCCGACATTGTTCGGCAGATTTCGTCGATTGCCTCCTGATTCAGTTTCATGTTGGCGACGGGTTCCAATGTATAAACGGGAGGCAGTTCGTTTTCGAACTTGGAGCGCATAAGCGCTATCGCCCGATGTATATGGGAAGACCACGCTTCGCGGACGTCGTCAATTTCGACATACTTCCCCTCGAGGACTTTCAGCCTGAATTCCCTTTCCGCGGCCTGCGCGTTTAAAATACGCAGACGCGCTTCGTTCAGCCTTTTCAGCGAATTGTCGGATTCGCTCCCGTTTAGGAACTTCACCCAAGCCTCGACGTCTCCGTATCCCTGCGGGGCGTTCGGCTCCTTCCGTTTCCGCAGAAGGGTTCGACGGCTGATGCCCAACAGTATCGCAAGGTCGCTCCAACTTTTGGCGTTGCCCCTGAAATCCTCCTCCGATTCGAGCGCTATTGCCTCCTCTATGTCGTTTCGCAGGGTTGCTGGAAGTTTTCTGCCCTTTGCAAGTCCCGAAATTATGACTTTGTTGTCCGCTTCGATAATCTTTTTCGCATTGGAAAGATCCAGCCCCATTACTTTTTTGCTTCCCGTTTCCATAAAAGAACTACGACTGTCAAAAGAACGGGCAAACGTGTCCCAAATGTCCCACTTTCTGGGAGAATAAACAATTGCTATATTGTTGCAACTTGCGTATTTTAAGGCGAATGTGAAAATTTATTAAAAACGGGAAAAAACGAAGTGGGACATGCCCGCAATAAAGAACACTCTCATTGAGATACCTATTTTATGGATAATTTGGAGGATTTTGTAGTCGAATCGCCGAGTCCCGCGAAAAAAGTGGGACACCATAAAAAATAGGTCTCTCACAGGGAGAAAACGCCCTGTCGCGAGACCCTGCGCTTCAAGAAGTTATGAAAGCTTCCTTGTGCCGCCCCCCTATGTGTATTATTGAAAAAATCTCTTTATATCATCAATAGATGTATCGGATAACCACTTGTTTATAAATTCAATTTTATTCTCGCCCCAAGCAGCTTGCGTAAATGTCTTATTCGCAAAATAGGGGATAGGATCCTTTTGTTCATTGTGAAGTAAAACTAGTTTATTTTCTGTAGAACGTTGTAACCAATCTAAAATTCTTAAGTTTATAGCCGAATCATTCCACCCATATCCTGAAACAAAAAGTATGTTGGATTCTATTAGTCTAGAAAAAAACAAGTTAAACAGATCGGCGT
>JAJXPD010000152.1 GCA_021641325.1 Opitutales bacterium | reverse complement strand
GTCGATATGGCAACAATCGAGGGTCTCTGCAAGCGCAGGGGGTTCATTTACCGCTCCTCCGAAATCTACGGCGGGTTTAACGGATTTTTCGACTACGGTCCGCTCGGCGTTGAACTCAAAAACAACATTAAACGCGCATGGTGGAACGACTTTGTACACGGGCGCGACGACATCGTGGGTCTCGACGCGTCTATAATCATGCACCCCGACGTTTGGCGCGCGTCGGGACACGTCGCGGGCTTTTCCGACCCGATGGTTGACTGCAAGGAGTCGAAGCTCCGCTTCCGCGCCGACCAGATTTTCTTCGCGGAAGTCAAGGTTGACGGCGAGACAATCGGCTACGTCAGCGTCCTCGAAGACGAGAACATGCAAAAGGACGCCGAGAAAAAGGCGGCGGAACTCAAACGCAAGCTCGCGCGCCAAGGCGAACTCGGCGAAGTCGTCCTCAAAAACTACATGGACGCAAAGCCATTTGAGTACGACCTCATTCCCTCGCCCGCAACGGGCAACGCCGGCACGCTCACGCCGCCGCGCGACTTCAACCTCATGTTCCAGACATACGTCGGCGCAATGCGCGACGAAACGGCAATCGCCTACCTCCGCCCCGAAACCGCGCAGGGCATTTTTGCCGACTTCAAAAACATCTGCGACACCACGCGCGTAAAAGTGCCCTTCGGCATCGCGCAAATCGGCAAGGCTTTCAGAAACGAAATCACGCCGCGCAACTTCATCTTCCGCAGCAGGGAGTTCGAGCAGATGGAAATAGAATACTTCATCTCGCCCTACGACGACTGGAAGACGCTCCACCGCCAGTGGATTGACGCATGCAAGGCGTGGTTCGTATCCATCGGGCTTCCCGCCGACGCTCTCGCGGAGGACGTCCACCCGCAGGAAAAGCTTGCGCACTACGCGAAGGCGTGCACCGACATCACTTTCCACTTCCCGCACGGCTTGCAGGAATTGCAGGGCATCGCCGTTCGCGGAAACTTCGACCTTACCCAGCACCAAAACGCGTCGGGCAAGAACCTTGAATACTTCGACGAAGCCCGCAAGGAAAAGTACCTGCCGCACGTCATCGAGCCGTCGCTCGGCGTAGACCGCACATTCCTTGCGGTAATGTCCGCCGCCTACGAAGAGGACGAAGTTCCCAACGACAAGGGTCAGCCCGAAAAGCGCATTCTGCTTAAATTCAGCCCGCGCGTCGCGCCGTTCAAGGCGGCGGTTTTCCCGCTGGTCAAGAACAAGCCCGAACTCTACGCGCACGCGGAAGCCCTCTACAAAAAGCTCCGCCGCCGCTGGAACATCTTCTTCGACGCGTCGGGGGCAATCGGCCGCCGCTACCGCCGTCAGGACGAAATCGGCACGCCGTTCGGAATCACCGTAGACTTCCAGACAATCGAGGGCGACGGCACGGTAACGCTGAGAGACCGCGACTCCACAAAACAGGTTCGCATGAGCGAATCGGAGCTCGTGGCGTTCCTCTCCGAAAAAATCGACGGATAGCCCGCGCCGCGCAAACGCTTTCGGCGGACGCCTCCACTGAGGGGCGTCCGTTTTTTTTGCGCGTCCGCAAAAATTTTTTCTTTTGCTATTGACTTTGAGCGTCTTTGACTCTGATGTCGTAAGCCGATAAAATGAAACAATAGGAGAAAAATTTTTATGAAGGACGATAGAAAAATACTCGTGGTCGGAAGCGCAAATGTCGATATGGTCGTTAAGTCGGCGAAAATCCCCCGAACGGGAGAGACCGTGCTCGGCGGGGTTTTCTCGAAACACGAGGGCGGCAAGGGCGCGAATCAGGCGGTCGCCGCAAAAACGCTTTTCGAAAATACCGCGTTCTGCGCGGGGCTTGGCGACGACGACATCGGACGCTCGTACCTCGAATACCTTGTCGAGCGCGGCATGGACGTGTCGCTCGTGAAAATCTGCAAGGGAGCGCACACGGGGGTTGCCCTGATTACCGTCGCAAAAGAGGGGCAGAACATCATCACCGTAGCCCCCGGCGCAAACTCGCTGCTTACGCCAGAGGACATGAAGAAAATCGACTTCTCGAAATTCTCGCACATTGCATTCCAGCTTGAAAATCCGCTCGAAACCGTCGCGGAGGGGCTGAAACTCGCAAAGGCGGCGGGGTGCACGACGGTTCTTACCCCCGCGCCCGCAAAGCTGCTCGACGACGAAATTCTCAAAAACGTCGATTTTCTCGTTCCGAACGAAATCGAGATTTTGCAGGTTCAGCGCGGCTTCACGAGCATGCAGAAAGCGGCGGAGTCTCTGCTGAAAAAGGGCGTCAAAAACGTGCTGATAACGCTCGGCGAACGCGGCTGCGCTCTCTTCAACGCAGACGGCGAAAAACGCTACGCGGCGTATTCCGTGCGCCCGATTGACACCGTGGGCGCGGGCGACTGCTTTACGGGTTCGCTGCTTGCGGGCTTCAAGCTTTTCGACGACATCGACTCCGCCGTAAAATTTGCGTCCGCCGCCGCCGCGCTCAAAATCACGAAGGCGGGGGCGCAATCGCACTCGCCGCTCAAAGACGTTCTGAAAATGATGAAAAAATAAACGCGCAATCCGCGCCTCGGCGGACGCCGAAAACCCGCCGCCCACAAACAAAAAAGCGAAGCCGTTTGCGGCTTCGCTTTTTTCTGTTTTGAAACAAGTCCTACTCGGCAAACGCGATGTCGGGGTCGAGCGACAACGTAATGCGGTACTGCACTCCGGGACGCATGACCATTGCCCTGTCGCGCGCGTAAACCTGCAAGTAGTGGATATTCCCCCAATAGGAGCGGTACTGCGGGTCTTCGCTGACGACTTCCGTGTCGAGCCAATTCGCCTGAAAATCGTCCTTTTCTATTCCGACGCCCAAGCCTTTTTCGCCGATTGCGTAGGTCATCGGGACGTGGTATTCCGTGTGCGGCGAGCCGATTGCCACGACGAGCCTGAACTTGTCGAGCGTGATTTGGTTGTGCACCGTGTAGATGAAATCGCCCGTAATTTTGTTGCCGCTAAACGACCACGAAACTTTGCACGAACCCAAGCCCTTTACGATTTCGCCGTCGGCGGTAATCAGCTCCGGCTGTTCGTAGCGGAAGAAGAACGAATTGCGCAGCCCCAAGCCCGTCGTGCAGCGCTTGCCGTAGTACGACGGCGTCGTAATTTTGTCGCCGAAAGTGAGTTCGGGCACGAGCACGGGCAGGTATCTGTCAGCCGGCCAGTCGAAAACTCCCGGCATGTGCGGGAACGCAAGCGACGACGAAATGTTCTTTTCTCCGGGGGCGATGAGCGGCAAATGCAAGTGCATGCCCGTGGCGGCGTTCGTGTAGACAAACAGCCCCTGTTCCTTGCGCGAGGAATTGTCGAAAATTACATACTTGCCGCCCGACTTCATTTCGGACTGCTTCGCCTGCATTTGGCGTCCGACGGTCTTCGCCAGACGCGACCACTGGCAGAGGTAGCGGGCGGCGTCGAAATTCGCCATGCGCGTTGTGCAGCCCGCCGCGGCGGAACGCTCGGCGTCGCGAATTACGAGGTAGCCGTGCTCCTGGTTGAGGTATGTCATGAAGAAGAACTGGAAGATGCGGCGGAGAATGTCCATGTATTCGGGCATTTTGTCTTCGGCAATCCAGCCGTCGCGCATGGCTTGCAGAATCATCGAAATGCAGTGCATTTGCCCGTACGCGCCAAGATTTCTGCCGAACGCCCAGCCGAGGCCGTCCGAGCGCACGATGTCGGGCAGAAGCCTCAAATACTTTTCCGCAAACGTGCGCAGCGACGGAATTTTTCTGTCGCGCAAATGCATGTTCGCGTGGAGCTGCAACGACTGCCTGATGAACACGAACGACACCACGCCGCACAGGTCGAACACGCCGTCGAGCGAGCCTTGCGGCTTGTCGTCGAAATACTTGCCCGACGACGTCTGCTGAATGCGTTCGAGGAATCTGTCGATGAGCTTGCCGGTTTCGTCTTTCTTGCTAAGCCCCATGCTGAAACGCGCAACGGCTTTCGCGATGTTGAAAATCTGGAAATGGTCGTCATAGTCGGTGCGCGAGAGCAGACGCTTGTCGAGGTTCTTCTGGGTTTCTTCGAGAAGCCTGTCCCAAACGGCATTGCGGTCTTTCGACGGGCCGAAAGAGAGGAGTCCGAGCGAGGAGTAGGCGAGGCCGTCTTCGGTGTACTCCTTGTCGTTTGTCTGGGCGGTGATGCAGCGCGCGCAAAGGTCTACAATGTCGCGGCCTTCAATTTCCGTAAGCCCCGTCGCGCGGTAGAATTCGCCCAAGGCGAGGGCGGCATGGCCGGGTTCGAAATCGAGGGACGATTCGTTTTCGACGGGAATAATCGAACCGTCAGCGTTGATAGCGTCAATGTTTTTGCCCAAAATGGAGCGGGCCATATCCATGCATTGCTCGGAAAAATTCAGCATCGAGGGAAATGTAAGTTAATATTGATTAAAAAATCGAAGATGGGCGCGGGGCGCGTAAAAGTCAAGCGATTTAGAGCAGGGCGAAAAAAAAACTTGAAAAATCGGAAAAAATGCCGAGAAAGAAAAAAACAAAATGGCGAAAGCCGTAAACGGATTCGGGGGTGTTCCGGAATTCGACTTATGGTTGTAGGCCATGCTTGCATGTCGGAGATGATACTTGGCTCCGTAAAAATGTATCACACAAAACAATAAATGGCGAAGAATACGCTATTGCTGCTTAATTAACGCGGCACGTCGGCCCGCCGACTCCCAATAAGCGGAATCCGGCGTCGACATTGGGAACAGGGGTCGTTGGTACTTGTCCGGATTAACGGCCGCCACATTGCGGACAATGCATTCGGGACGGTAGCCGTATCCCAAGCCCGAATAAAGCACAAAGTACGGCTACACATGTAGACGGTATGCCCGAAGGCGATAAGGACAGGGGTTCAACTCCCCTCACCTCCACCATTTAAAAGCCCGCAAATTTACACCCTTGCGGGCTTTTTTGTCGCCGTCGATAAGGCACTTCTGGGAATGTATTCCCTTTTAAACCGCTTGCGGTTGCTTACGATTATTTGCCTTTCCCATTCCACAACGTTCTA